>NZ_JBFBJI010000013.1:0-244177 GCF_040702065.1 Streptomyces sp. NPDC086777
GGTACGCCAGCAGATGGCCGACGTCCGCACCCGTCACCAGGCCTGGATCCGGGAGCACGGCACCGACCTGCCCGAGGTCGCCGACTGGACCTGGAACGCCTGAGCACCACCAACCCCGTAAGGAGTTCACCGCCATGACCGTACGTGTCGGCATCAACGGCTTCGGCCGCATCGGCCGTACCTACCTGCGCGCAGCCCTGGACCGTGCCGAGGCGGGCACGCAGGACGTCGAGGTGGTCGCGATCAACGACGTCACCTCCCCCGCCACCCTCGCCCATCTGCTGGAGTACGACTCGACGTTCGGGCACATCGGACGCGACGTCCTGCACGACGACAGCTCCATCACGGTGGACGGCCGGCGCATCGCCGTCAGCGCGGAGCGGGACCCGGCCGCCCTGTACTGGTCGGACTACGGAGCCGGGATCATCGTCGAGTCCACCGGCCGCTTCCGCGACCGGGACTCCGCAGCCCTGCACCTGAAGGCGGGCGCCCACACCGTGCTGCTGTCGGCGCCGGGGAAGGACGTCGACGCCACCATCGTGATGGGCGTCAACGACGCCTCCTACGACCGGCATCAGCACCGGATCGTCTCCGCCGCGTCCTGCACCACCAACTGTGTCGCCCCGATGGTGAAGGTCCTCGACGACGCCTTCGGTATCGAGCGCGGCGTGATGACCACGATCCACGGCTACACCAACGACCAGTCCCTGCTCGACGGCCCGCACAAGGACCTGCGGCGGGCTCGCTCGGCGGCCCTGAGCATCATCCCGACCAGCACGGGTGCCGCCCGCGCGGTGGGGCTGGTGGTGCCGGAGCTGGCCGGGGCGCTGGACGGGATCGCGGTGCGGGTACCGGTGGAGGACGGTTCGCTCACCGACCTGGCGGTGGTGCTCGGCCGGGAGGCGAGCGTGGACGAGATCAACGCCGTGTTCGAAGCGGCCGCCGAGGGACCGCTCAACGGCATCCTGCGGGTGTCCAAGGCCCCGATCGTCTCCCGGGACGTCATCGGCGACCCCTCCTCCTGCGTCTTCGACCCGGCCCTCACCCAGGCCAACGGCACCCTGGCCAAGGTCTTCGGCTGGTACGACAACGAGTGGGGCTACACCAACCGGCTCCTGGACCTCACGGCCCTGGTGGCGGACGACTGACCCGCGCGGCGGGGGAGGGGCCGGTCGGCTCAGGCGTGGGAGCCGACCGGCCCCGGTCCGCCCCGCCGCGACGGCTCCGCCGAGGACGTCGCCGGCGCAACGCGCAAGGACGGCCTGACCGTCGAGTCGCTGCCGGCCTCGTGACCGGGGCCCGAGCGGCTCCCGGGCGCCGGTGCCGTGGCGCACAGGTAGCAGGAGGACCGGGGGACGGTGCTCCATCGACACTGAACGGCCCTGGCACACGCCGTGTGCCAGGGCCGTTCGGCATGGGGTGCCAGGCGGGTCAGCTCGATGCCGCCTCGGCACCCAGGAACCCCGACTCGACCGCGGCCTCCGTGGCGCCCGTCGGCGCGAGGCGAGCCGGCCCTGGCTGTCCTGCCAGACCGTGACCTCGGCGCCGGCCTTGAGCCCCGTGCTCACAGGCGTCCGGTCCGTACGGGTCGAACCGTCGGGTGACGGAACAGGCCCGCAGCACCCCATGGACGGGCGGGCGGCGCGAGCTGTGGGTGCGCATCGATCCGTCCGCCGTCACGGGACGCCGGGGACCGGTCGTCCCCGGCCGCAGGCTTCCGCGCGTTCAGGACTGACGAGTGCAGGAGTGGTTCAAGCGGAACTCGGCCTCGAACATCCCTCCCGCCGCGCATGGTGCAACCGGCGTCCGGCGTGCGGTCCACGTCCAGGCTGCCGCAGAGGGGCCGTTGTCCCACGAAGAGGCGGGTGTCGGATCCCTTGAGGCCTCCGTCGCGGACCAGCAATGCGGCCGCGCCCGGCGCCGGGATACCGATGCCCACCAACTGGGCCTTCGCCCTCACACAACTCCGCGTCAGCGCCGACAGATAGGGAACCGCATGTCCCGGGCCTTGCCGCGGTCCGGGGACGGGTCTGTGGGTCGTCGGTCATGCGGTGGGGCCGTTCGGTCCTGGTAGCGGGCCGCGTCGGTGTCCGCGCCGGGCGCCGGCCCGGAGGCGGCCCGGTCGGCGCGTCGTCGCCGACCGGGTCTGTGCGCACCGCGGATTCAGGCCGTCCGGGAGCCCTCCCCCGCGCCGCCGGGGTCGGCTTCGCGGCGGGACCGCCGGGTTCCGCCGCGCCACGGCGGGGTCGCCTTCCGGTCGCCGTCGTCCCAGGAGTGGGCGGCCTTGTCGATCTGGCCGCGCAGCCGGTCCTGGAGCCGGTCGACGGCCTCGGTGCCCGTGGCCTCCTCGGCCTGGGCGGTCACCTGGCGACCGCCGACGTGCAGGTCGGCCGTGGCCAGCCACGGGTGGTCGGCGTGGCGGGCGCCCGCCCGCACGATGCGCACGACTCCCGTGACGGCCGGCAGTCCCGGCCTGCTCACGACGGCATCGATCTTCGTACGGGCGTAGGCCAGAGTCGCTTCGTCCACGGGGCCGTCGGAACGCAGCCGCACGGTGGGCGTCGCCTGGGCGTGGTCGCTGGTCATGGGTGTTCCTCCGTCGGACATCGGAATGCTGGGGGACTCGAACGCTCGGCGTGATTCAGGCCGCGGTGCCGGGGAGCCACAGGTCGGGGCCGAAGACCTCGTAGTGGATGCGCCGTGCGGGCACCCCCGCGGCGAGCAGCTGTCCGCGCAGCGCGCGCATGAAGGGGAGCGGACCGCACAGGAACACCGTTGATCCGTCAGGGAGGTGGATGCCGTCCAGGTTCATCAGACCGGTGCGGGCGCCGGGTTCCTCCGCTCCGGGGCGTTCGTACCAGAAGACGGCGCGGGCACCCGGAAGCCGTCCGACGAGGTCGTGTGCCTCGGCGCGCAGTGCGTGGTCGCCGGGGGAACGGTCGGCGTGCAGGACCAGCACCGGACGGGTCGAGGCGAGGGCGGCCAGGTGGGCCAGGATGCCGGTCATGGGCGTGCAGCCGATGCCTGCCGAGACCAGCACGAGCGGGCTCGTGGCGTCGGCCGGGCCGTCGAGGAAGATGTCCCCGAACGGCGCGGACAGCGTCAGCTCGTCCCCCTCGCGGACGCGGTCGTGGAGCAGGGCGGAGACCTCGCCGTCCGGGCCGGCGGCCTCGCCTGCCGGCCGCTTCACGGTGATCCGCCGCAGATCTCCGCCCGGGTCCGAGGGCAGGCTGTACTGGCGCAGTTGGCGGACCCCGTCGGCCATGCGCAGACGGACGCTCACGTACTGGCCCGCGCGGGCCCGCGGCGCCGGTCCGCCGTCCGCCGGGCGGAGCAGGAAGGACACCACGTCGGGGGTCTCGGTGCGACGCTCGACGACCGTCCAGGGACGCCAGATCTCGCCCGGCCGGACGCCCGCGTCCTGGTGGAGGCGGGCCTCCTGGGCGATCAGGGCGCCGGCCATCAGCCAGTAGACCTCGTCCCAGGCGGCCGCCACCTCCGGCGTGACCGCCTCGCCGAGAACCTCGGCCATCGCACCGAACAGGTACTTGTGCACGATCGTGTACTGGTCGTCCGTGACGCCGACCGCGGCGTGCTTGTGGGCGATCCGGGCCAGGACCGTGTCCGGGCGGGCGTCCGGGTCGTCGAGCAGCGCGGTCGCGAAGGCGGCGATCGATCCGGCCAGGGCCTGGCGCTGTGCGCCGCTGGCCTGGTTGCCGCGGTTGAACAGGCCGTCGAGCAGTTCCGGACGGTCGTGGAACATCGTGGCGTAGAAGCGGGTGGTGATCTCGTCGAGTGCTCCGGCCACGACGGGGAGGATGGCCCGGACGAGGGCGGCGGATTCTGCGGACAGCATGGAAGACCTCCCGCAAAGGGCGACTTGAAAGGGAAGAGGGAGCCGCATCGATGTGGGCGGCGATCTCTGTGCAGCAGGCGCCTGACCCTGTTTCGGCGTCGTACGAGGGCGGTGGTCGAAGAGGGGCCGAAGGGCCCGTCACCCGGGGAGGACCGGCCCCGCCGGGCTCTTCCCACCAGGGCGGGACGGCTCTGCGGTATCGGCCCGTCGGCCCCTGTCACGACGGCGCCCTGAACGGACGCCGGCGCGACGGCGGCGCCGATGCGCGCTACGGCCGTGCCGCCTGCTCATGGGCGGGACGGTCCTGCGTACGGCCGTAGTAGGCGAGGCGCATGAGCTCCTGCATGTCGTCGAGCATGGGCATCCGCGGGTTGGCGGGCGCGCACTGGTCCTCGTAGGCGTTGAGGGCCTGCTGGGGCAGGGCGTCGAGGAACGCGCGCTCGTCGACGCCGAGCGCCTGGAACGTCGGCTCGATGCCCACCGCGTCGCGGAGCCGCTCCACCGCCGAGGCCAGCGACTCGACGCCCTCGGCGGGCGTGGTGGCGGGCAGGCCGAGGGTGCGGGCGATGTCCTGGAAGCGTTCCGGAGCACGGTAGTTCTCGTACTTGGGCCAGCCGGTGAGCTTCGTGGGGACGGTGCCGTTGTGGCGGATGACGTGCGGCAGCAGAACGGCGTTGGTGCGGCCGTGCGCGATGTGGAAGGTGGCGCCGAGGGTGTGGGACATCGCGTGGACGATGCCGAGGAAGGCGTTGCCGAAGGCCATGCCCGCGATGGTGCCGGCGTTGTGCATCTTCTCCCGGGCCCTGGGCTGTGCCGCGCGGTCGTTCACCGCGGCCTCGATGTTGTCGAAGACCAGCCGGATCGCGTGCAGGGCCGGGCCGTCGGTGAAGTCGTTGGCGTAGACCGACACATACGCCTCGATGGCGTGGGTGAGGGCGTCGAAGCCGCTGTCGGCGGCCAGCGCCCGGGGCAGCCCGGTCGTGAGCAGCGGGTCGACGATGGCCACGCTGGGGGTGAGCGCGTAGTCGGCCAGCGGGTACTTCTTGCCGGTGGCGGGATCCGAGATGACGGCGAACGGGGTCACCTCGGCACCGGTGCCGGAGGTGGTGGGGATGCACACCAGGCGGGCCAGCCCGCCCAGTGTCGGGAAGCGGAAGGCGCGCTTGCGGATGTCGGAGAACTTGTGCCGCATGTCGGCGAAGTCGATGTCCCTGCCCTTGGCCTGCTGCTCGTACAGCAGCCACATCACCTTGGCCGCGTCCATGGGGGAGCCGCCGCCCAGCGCGATGATGGTGTCGGGGCGGAAATCGCCCATCAGCCGGGCGCCGCGCCGCACGGAGTCGATGCTGGGCTCGGGTTCGACGTTGTCGATGACCTGGATGGTGACCGGCTCCCGGCGCCGTCGCAGCACGCGCTCGACCCGGTCGACGAGGCCGAGGCGGGTCATCGTCGCGTCGGTGACGACGGTGACGCGGTGGACGTCCGGCATGGAGGTCAGGTAGCGGATGGACTGCGGCTCGAAGTAGATCTTCGGCGGGACCTTGAACCACTGGAGGTTGTTGTGGCGCACCGAGACGCGCTTGACGTTCAGGAGCTGGGCCGCGGAGACGTTGTTGGAGACCGAGGTGCTGCCCCAGGAGCCGCATCCCAGTGTCAGTGACGGGAGCAGGCTGTTGTAGATCCCGCCGATCGCGCCCTGCGACGAGGGTGAGTTGACGATGATCCGTACGGTCTTCATGCGTCGGCCGTACGCCTCGGCCAGGGCGCTGTCCTCGGTGTGGATGACGGCGCTGTGGCCCTGCCCGTGAAAGTCGACCATGTCGGCGGCGAGGTCGAAGCCCCGCTGCTCGGAGTCGGCGCGCAGGACTGCGAGGACCGGGCAGAGTTTCTCCCGGGTGAGCGGTTCCTGCGGGCCGACCTCAGCGGCCTCGACCAGGATGAGGGACGTGTCGGCCGGTACGGTGAACCCGGCCTGCTCGGCGATCCACGCCGGGCTCTGGCCGACGGCCGCGGAGTTGACCTTGGGCTCGCAGCCGGCCACCGTGGCCTTGTCGGCCGACCGGGAGGCCGGGAACAGGAACGCCTCCAGCTTCGCCTTCTCCTCGGCGGTCGCCACGTGGGCGTGCAGCGTACGGAATTCGGCCAGGGCGGCGTCGTAGATCTCCTCGTCCAGGATGACGGCCTGTTCGGAGGCGCAGATCATGCCGTTGTCGAACGACTTGGACAGCACCAGGTCGTTGACGGCCCGGCGCAGCTCGGCGCTCTTGTGCACGTACGCGGGGACGTTGCCGGCGCCCACGCCCAGGGCGGGCTTCCCGGCCGAGTAGGCGGCCTTGACCATGGCGTTGCCGCCGGTGGCGAGGATGAGCGAGACACCCGGGTGCCGCATCAGGGCGCCGGTCGCCTCGACGGAGGGGGTTTCGATCCACTGCACGCAGTGCTCGGGCGCACCCGCCGCGACCGCCGCGTCGCGCACGACACGGGCCGCCTGTGCGCTGCAGCGCTGGGCGGAGGGGTGGAAGGCGAACACGACGGGGTTGCGGGTCTTCAGCGCCATCAGCGCCTTGAAGATCGTGGTGGAGGTCGGGTTGGTGACCGGGGTGACCGCGCACACGACGCCGACGGGCTCGGCGACCTCGATCATGTCGTCGATGTCGTCGCGGGCGATGACCCCGACCGTCCTCATCGGGCCCATGCTGTGCGTGACGTGTTCACAGGCGAACATGTTCTTGGCGGCCTTGTCCTCGAAGACTCCGCGTCCGGTCTCGTCCACGGCGAGTCGCGCGAGCGCGGTGTGCTGGTCGAGGGCGGCGACCGAGGCCTTCCTCACGATGTGGTCGACCTGTTCCTGGTCGAGCTCCTCGTAGTCTGCGAGCGCCTTGAGTCCGTTCGCCACAAGCCGGTCCACCGCGATGGCGCTGTCGGACGGCGCCTCGGCGGGTTCGGTGGTCGCGCTGCGGTCGTCGTGGCGGGTCATGGTGGGCGAGCCTCCGTCGTCGAGAGACCGCCGCCGCGGTGGCGGCGGCGCGGGGTGAGAGCACGGGGTGAGAGCACGGGGTGGGAGCGGCACTGCGGGGGATCGGTACCGCTCCCACCAGCAGCGTCTCTCTTCAGCGGGGCCCGCCCCCAGGTCCCGCCGGTCCCTTCGGAGGGCTGACCGGTCCCGAATCGATGCGGACGTTCAGCCCGTTGACAACGCCGACCACTCCGTCCACCCGATACGTCAGCCGGATCGCGAGCGGGATGTCGTCCCGTTGGCTGACGGCCCCGGCCAGCGTGACCATGCCGTCCCGGACCGACACGGTCATCCTGTCGGCCTGCAGGCCCAGGGCACGGGTCACCACCTCGTCGGACACCTCCTGGCGGATCTCGTCGTCGGTGCGCAGGAAGACACGCAGCAGATCCCGGCGGGTGGCGATGCCGATCAGCCGGTCCTCCTCGTCGACGACCGGGAGGCGTTCGACGCCGTGACGTTCCATCACGCGCGCGGCGTCCGCGATCCGCTGTTCCGGATGCACGGTGACCGCGGGCGTCGTCATCAGTTCCTGTGCGGTGCCGGCCCCGGCGCGGGTGACCGCGGCCGCCCGACGGGCCCCGCGCCTCAGCGGAGGGATGCGGAGCCTTCCCGTCCGGCCGGATGCGGACCTGGTTGCCTGGTGCCGGATCAGGTCCGTCTCGGAGACCACGCCCACGACCTTGTCGTCGCCGTCCACGACGGGCAGTCCGCTGATCCGATGCCGGTCCAGCAACCGCACCAGATCCTTGAACGACGTGTCCCGGTGCGCCTCGACGACGTCGCCTGTCATCACCTCACCGACGATGCGGGCCATGGCACCCACTTCCTTCCTCATCCGGTGTCCAGGTCGGGTCGTCCACCGGATCTGCGTGCGGGGCGGGCCGTCGCCGGCCGGATCCGATACCTGGTTCAAGGCTCCCTCCCGCGCCTCGTGCCGAGCAGGGCCGAGGGTCCTGTGCGGAGGGTCCGACCCGCCCACGGCTCGGTGGGCGGGTCTCCGGGACCCGGGAGCAGAAGGTCCCGCTGCCGTCGGTGCGGGGCCGTTCCGCCACCGAGCCCGGCCCTTGTCACCTGCTGTCGCTCGTCCCCGTCCCGGGGAGCGCGGCCCGTCCTGCCTCCAGGCGGGCGACCGGGACGCGGAACGGTGAGCAGGAGACGTAGTCGAGGCCCGCCGCATGGAAGAAGTGGACCGAGTCCGGATCCCCGCCGTGTTCACCGCAGACGCCGATCTTCAGGTCAGGTCGCTGCGCGCGCCCCTCGTCGACGGCGATCCGCACCAGCCGACCCACGCCCGTGACGTCCAGCGTCTCGAACGGTGAGGCGGCGAAGATGCCCTTGTCGAGGTAGGCGGAGAAGAACGCGGCCTCGACGTCGTCGCGGGAGAAGCCCCAGGTGGTCTGGGTGAGGTCGTTGGTCCCGAAGGAGAAGAACTCCGCTTCCTCGGCGATCCGGCCGGCCGTGAGCGCGGCCCGGGGCAGCTCGATCATGGTGCCGACCGGGCAGTGCAGCGGGACGCCGGACTCCTCGGCGACCCCGGCAAGGACGCGTTCCACCTCTTCGCGTTCGATCCGCAGCTCCTCGACCGCGCCGACGAGCGGCACCATGATCTCTGCCTCGGGAGAGCCCCCTGCCCTCGTGCGCGCCACGACCGCCTCGGCGATCGCCCGCACCTGCATGGCGACCAGCCCCGGCACGACCAGGCCCAGGCGGACACCGCGCAGGCCGAGCATCGGGTTCTCCTCGTGCATGCGGTTGACGGCGTCGAGCAGCTCGGTGTCGTGCGGCTCGGGCACCGCGCCCCGCGCCTCGGCGGTGGCGATGCGCACGGCGAGGTCGGTCCGGTCGGGCAGGAACTCGTGCAGGGGCGGGTCGATGAGCCGGATGGTGACCGGCAGACCGTCCATCGCCTCCAGGATGCCGATGAAGTCCTGGCGCTGGAGCGGCAGCAGCGCGCCCAGAGCCGCCTCGCGCTCGGTCTCGTCGCGGGCCAGGATCATCGCCTCGACCAGCTTGCGGCGCTCGCCGAGGAACATGTGCTCGGTGCGGCACAACCCGACGCCCTGCGCGCCGAACCGCCGGGCCCGGGCGGCGTCCTCGGGCGTGTCGGCGTTCGCCCGCACCTCAAGACGGCGCACCCGGTCGGCCCGCTCCATGGCCAGGGCCACGGCGTCGACCAGTCCCGCCGACCGCTCACCGGTCTCGAAGTACCGCATCACCTCGGAGTCGACCAGCGGCGCGGCACCCAGGTACACGGCGCCCCCGGAGCCGTCGACGGAGACGACGGTGCCCTCCTCGACGACGGTGTCTCCCACGGTGAAGCGCCGCGCCGCTGTGTCCACGGAGAGCTCCTCGGCGCCGCACACGCACACCCTGCCCATGCCGCGGGCGACCACGGCGGCGTGGCTGGTCTTGCCGCCCCGGCTGGTCAGCACCGCCTGTGCGGCGATCATGCCGGGGAGGTCGTCGGGGGTGGTCTCCTGGCGTACGAGGACGACCTTCTCGCCCGCGGCGGCGCGGCGGACGGCTTCGGCCGAGTCGAACACGGCGGCGCCCACGGCCGCACCCGGCGAGGCCGGCAGACCGTGCGCCAGCGCCTCGCCGACGGCCGCGGTGTCGAACCGGGGGAACATCAGCCGGGCGAGGCCGTCCCCGCTCACGCGGGACAGACCCTCATCGGCGGTGATCAGGCCCTCGTCGACCAGCTCGGCGCCGATGGCGAACGCGGCTTCGGCGGTGCGCTTGCCCACCCGGGTCTGCAGCATCCACAGCCGGCCGCGCTCGATGGTGAACTCGATGTCGCACAGGTCGCGGTAGTGGGTCTCCAACGTCCGGAGGTGGCGGAGCAGTTGGGTGTACGAGGCCGGGTCCAGTTCCTCCAGACCGGCCAGCGGGACGGTGTTGCGGATGCCGGCGACGACGTCCTCGCCCTGCGCGTTCGCCAGATAGTCCCCGTAGAGGCCGGGCAGTCCCGTGGCCGGGTCGCGGGTGAAGGCGACGCCGCTGCCGGAGTCGGGGCCGAGGTTGCCGAAGACCATGGTCTGCACGTTGACCGCGGTGCCCAGGTCGTCGGCGATGTGCTCGCGGCGGCGGTAGACGCGGGCGCGTTCGCCCTGCCAGGACTCGAAGACGGCGAGGACGGCCCGGCGCAGCTGCTCGTCCGGGGACTGCGGGAAGTCCTCTCCGGTCTCCTTACGGATGATGTCCTTGTACGTCCCGACGAGCCCCGCCAGGTCCGCCGCGTCCAGGCCCAGGTCGTTCGCCGCGCCACGGTCCCGTTTGAGGTCGGCCATGGCGCGCTCGAAGAGAGCGCCGTCGACCCCCATGACGGTGCTACCGAACATCTGTACGAGGCGACGGTAGGAGTCCCAGGCGAAGCGTTCGTTCCCGGACACCTTCGCCAGGCCGAGGACGGACTCGTCGTCGAGTCCGATGTCGAGGATCGTCTCCATCATGCCGGGCATCGAGAACCGCGCCCCGGAGCGGACGGACAGCAGCAGCGGGTCGTCGGACCGGCCCAGCCGCCGTCCGGCCGCCCGCTCCAGGGTCGTCAGGTGCTCGGTGATCTCGCCCGCCAGGCCGTCCGGCTCGGCGCCGGTGGCGAGAAACGCCCGGCAGGCCTCGGTGGTGACGGTGAAACCCGGCGGGACGGGCAGCCCCAGCCGGGTCATCTCGGCCAGGTTGGCTCCCTTGCCGCCGAGCAGGTCGGCCTTGTCACGGCCGCCCTCTGTGAAGTCGTACACGTAACGGATCATGACGCCGGTCTCCTCCGTCGGTCTGAGGGCGGGGTACAGCTCCAGCGTCGGGCCGCCGGGATCGCGGGGGCAGGTGCTGTCGGTCCCCGCCATTGGGCCGACCGGCCCAGGTCGGAGCTGGAGAACTCGGCATGGTTCGTCACCGTGTCCTACTGCCGACGGTCACTGTGGTCGCCGTGGTTGTCGTGACAGTGGGAGGCCCTCCCGGTACCGACGGCCCCAGGGTCCGTGCGGCCCCGCGCGCAAGGGCCCCGTCGGACCTCCGCCCGACCCCCTCGGCTCATGCGCGCCGGCCTGAGCCGGAGTTGGCTGGAAGCAGGGAGAACGACACAGATCAGGGAGGGCGAGGACATTGGGTACCAGTCTCACACCGGAGTTCTGGGAGAGGTTCGCGGTGTTGCTCGTGCTGGCGTTGGGACTCACGTGCGTCCTCGCCGCGTTCTTCGACGACCTCGTTGTCCGGCTGCAGAGCCGTCGGGCGCACCGGAGGCCTCCGGCCCACCAGCCGATCCGGCACCGGGCGGTCCGGGAGGACCACCGCACGGCGGTGCACTCCTGACGCGCGCGGCAGACAAGGTTCCGAGTGGGCCGGGGACGTGGTCCCCGGCCCACTGCGGTCGATGCACCGACGACACGGCGACCATGCTGGGCGGTCACCTCGCGGTGATGCCGCACGTCTCCCTCGGCCCAGAGGGCCGATCGGGCCCCTGGGAGGGACCTCGGGCCCCTCCTGTCACGTGCGCGTGCCTCGGAGACTGAGCGTGCATCCCCCAAGGAGGTCCGCACATGTCCGCCATCACCGTCGGTCTCGACGGCTCGCCCGAAAGCCTCGCCGCCGCAGACTGGGCCGCTCGCGAAGCGGCACGACGCGATGTCCCCCTGTGCCTCGTACATGCCGATGAACCACCGCGCCCCATGTACGTCCCGTACGCGGGATTTCCGGCACTGGACGTGCTCGACGTGCAGCGCGCATGGGCCGCCGACCTGTTGCGCGAGGCTGAGACCCGGCTCGTCGAGCGCCACCCCGGGCTCCGGATCACGAGCCGGCAGGTCCAGGAGCAGGCCGTCCCCGCCCTGTTGACAGCCGCCGAGGACGGGGAACTGCTGGTCCTCGGGTCCCGGGGCCTCGGCACCGTGCCCGGATTCATCGTCGGCTCGGTCGCTCTCGCCCTCGTGGCGCGCGCCGAGCGGCCCGTCGTCCTCGTACGGGCCGGTGAGCGCGTCGAGGACGAGCATCTGCCGGACGCCGCGGGCGCCGGGTCGATCACCACCCCCTGCCGCGACATCGTCCTGGGCCTGGACGTCGAGAATCCGAACGACGCCGTCATCGAGTTCGCGTTCGAGACCGCCCGTCGTCGAGTGGCCCGTCTGCGGGTGGTCCACGGCTGGACGCAGGCGGCCTCCTACGGCTATGGCGCCGCCCTGGACGCGGGGCTGAACCTCGAACTGGCGGAGGAGATACGGCAGGGGCTGGGCGATGTCCTGCGGCCCTGGCAGGACAAGTTCCCTGGCGTGGAGGTCAGCGCACAGGCCGTGGTCGGCGGCGCCGGCCGCCACCTCGTACACGCGTCTCGGGACGCCGCGCTGGTCGTCGTGGGACGAAAACGGCGCCAGGCCCCGGTCGGCGGCCGCATCGGCCCCGTGACCCATGGGGTGCTGCAACACGCCGCCGCGCCGGTCGCGGTGGTGCCGCACGACTGACCGGGGCCGACGCCGTAACGGCGGCGGAGGCGAGGGCCGTCCGGGTCCAGCAGGGGCCCGGACGGCCCACGCATCGCTTGCCGACATCGCGGGACGCTGGAAGCGACCAGGAAGGAGAGGAGGCAGAGCATGAACGGCGTGATGGAGCGCCTGCCCGGTTTCCCGGCACTGCCCGAGCTGTTCGGCCGGGTCGAGGGAGGGATCCCCGGGACACATTCGCCTGCGGGACTCCACGGCATCCGCGTCGAGGAACACCTGAAGGACGGGATCTACGTCCTCCGCGCCGAACTCCCCGGCATCGACCCCCACAAGGACGTCGAGATCACGGTGGAGGAGAACGTGCTGACCCTGCGCGCCGAACGCAGCGAGGGGAAGACGGAGAAGCACCGCACCGAGTTCCGTTACGGCACCTTCGCCCGTTCGGTCCGCCTGCCCTCCGGTGCGAAGGGCGACGAGGCGACCGCGCAGTCCAAGGACGGTGTGCTGACCATCATGGTCCCGGTCCCTGAGGAGAAGGCGGGAACCAGGACCATCCCGGTGCGGCGCGGCTGAGACAGGGCACGCCGTAGTCGCACCAGGTGTGCGCGACCGGTCGCTCGCCGGCCGCGCACACCGTCGAAACGGGGTGCTGCCGCTCCCGTAGGACCACGTGCGTCGGGCGGGAGCATGGATTTGCTTGCCCTGTCCGGCAGGGGTCCTTGCCGGAGGGGATGGCCTGTGGCGCCGGAGCCCGGGCGCGCGCACGCTGGTTTCATCAGCACAGGAAGGGCAGCCGGTGGGATGACTCCGGCCATGGACGCGGCTCGTGACCGGTGCACCGCGGACGGCTCGTGCCTCTCGCCCGTGAGGTCTCCTTCGCGGCTGCCCGGCCGTCGTCGAGACACGCGGAGGCTGACATGACCACCCGGCATCCTGAGGCGAGGACCATGCACGGCAGCCCGCACCGGGTCGGTGACGTGATGACACGCGCCGTCGTGGCCGTGGGTCGAGAGACCCTGTTCAAGGACGTCGTCGAGCGCATGGAGCAGTTCAAGGTCAGCGCTCTGCCCGTACTGGAGGGCGACGGGCGGGTGATCGGGGTGGTCTCCGAGGCCGACCTGCTGCCCAAGGAGGAATTCCGGGACAGTGATCCGGACCGGTTCACCCAGCTGCGCCGGCTGCCCGACCTGGCCAAGGCCGGGGCGGTACGCGCCGAGGAGCTGATGAGCACACCGGCGGTCACCGTCCACAGCGACGCCGCGCTGGCCGAGGCGGCACGGATCATGGCTCTGCGGCACGTCAAGCGGCTCCCCGTGGTGAATGCCGAGGGCGCACTCGAAGGCGTGGTCAGCCGTGGCGACCTGCTGAAGGTCTTTCTGCGCCCGGACAACGATCTCGCCGACGAGATCCGCCGCGACGTCGTCGACGTCCTCTTCCCGGCCCCGATCGAGCCCGTGCATGTGGTGGTCACCGAGGGCGTCGTGACCCTGACCGGACGTGTCGGGGATGCCGCCCGGATTCCGCTGGCCGCACGTCTGGTCCGGGGCGTCGAAGGCGTGATCGGCGTCAACTGCCGGCTCACCGCCCCCGACGCCGCGTGAACCCCGATCCGGCGAGGGACTCGCAGGGAGCCGAGGTCAGGCGGGGGCCGCCCGCTGTGGGTTGGGCACGTCCGGACGGCGGTGCGGGCCCGACAGTTCGCAGCACACGTCCACCACGCCGGGCACGGCTCGCGCGAGGAGGACGGCGAGCGGGATCAGAGCGGTTTCCCGGACCTGTCCGGTAACGATCACGGCGCCGTCGCGCACCTTGACCCGCACCCCGTCGGAGTGTGTGCCGAAGAGCCGTACGACGACTTCGCGCCTGACTTCCTCGGCGATGTCCGCGTCGTCCCGCAGGAAGACCTTCAGCAGGTCCGACCGGCTGACGACGCCCTTCAGGGTTCCGTCGCGGCCGACGACCGGCAGCCGCTTGACCCTGGTGCGGGCCATGACGCGCGCCGCGTGGGCGAGAGTGCGGTGCGGTCCCACGGTCACGGCGGGCGTGGTCATGAGCTCGCCGGCGGTCACCGCTTCCGCCTTGCGGACCTCGGTGGGATCCCGTACCTGTCCGTAGTGGCCCGGGTCGCCTTCGCTGTACTCCTCCTTGGGGAGCAGATCCGCTTCGGAGACCACGCCCACGACACGTCCGCCGTCGTCCAGGACGGGGAGGGCGCTGATCCGCCACTCGCGCATCGTTTTCACGATGTCTTTGAAGGCCGCCCCGGTGCGCAAGGCGACGACCCGGTGGGTCATCACGTCGTCGACGACGACGGGGGTGCCGTTCATGGCGTCCTCCAGGAGCTGGGTGCCGTTCCGCGACATCTTCAGGCTGCGCCGCGAGCTGTCCCCGGGCATGGGCCGAGCGGCCCGTATCGGAGACCGTTCGGCCCGGACGGTTGGCCGACGCAGCCCGACCGGCCCAGGCCAGGCCCGCGAGGGCCGACACCTGTGGGACGGCCGTCAGCGCGACCTGTGCACTGCCGGCAACGGCCGCAGCCGTCATCTCGACACCGGCGGCATTGGGGAGGCTCACGGCTCACCGAAGGCGTACCA
Source organism: Streptomyces sp. NPDC086777 (assembly GCF_040702065.1). Lineage (NCBI taxonomy): Bacteria > Bacillati > Actinomycetota > Actinomycetes > Kitasatosporales > Streptomycetaceae > Streptomyces > Streptomyces sp. NPDC086777. The sequence continues at coordinate 14,899 of NZ_JBFBJI010000013.1, forward strand.
CCGGTTCGCCCGTGGCGTGCCCTCCGCTGCGTGGCAGGTCAGCCGTGTGCGACAACCGCGACGGGGATCGCGATGTGGTGCAGAGCGGCATGGGTGACATGGCCGATGTGCGTACCGAACGATCCGGTACGAATACGTCGGCCGACCACCACCAGCGACGCGTCACGGGCGTCGTCGACGACGACCTGCGACGCGCTGCCGCACTGGCTCGCCTCGATCACCGCGACGTCCGGGAACTTCTGCCGCCAGGGACGTAGAGACTTGCTCAGGAGAGCGGCCTGTCCGCGCTCAAGTGAGTCGTGGAGTTCAGCCGTGCCGTGGCGAACGCGGGAGGCCGGCGGCTCGGGCCAGGCATGGACGACCCGCAGGGTGGCCTTCCGGCGTGCGGCCGCGTCGAAGGCGAACTCCAACAGGGTGTCGTCCGCGTGACCGATGTCGAGGCCGAGTACCACCGGCCGGAACGGCGCCTCGGCGGACGGCACGGCGGCCGGGGCCGTCCGGTGTTCGTCGGCGGCCTGCTCTGCCGCGCGAACCAGCACCACCGGGCGTTCGGCGCGCGCCACGACGGCCAGACTCACCGAGCCGACCACGAACCCGCCCAACCCACCGAGTCCCTGGGAGCCGAGCACCAGTAGCTCGGCGAAGCCCGCCGCCTCGTTCAGGACGTCGGCCACGGTCCCCGTCGGTTGCTCGGTGATCACCGTGATGCCCGGGTGACGAAGCCGGATGCCCTCTGCGGTCTCGTGCGCCAGTCGCTCGACCCACTGCTCATAGGCCTCGGGGTCGAACAACAGGGGTTGGGCGACAAACCGGGGTGCCGGCTCCCGGACACACACGATCTTCAGCGGCAGTGCCCGAAGCAGCGCCTCCCGCGCCGCCCACTCGGCTGCGGCCCGGCTCTCCGGCGACCCGTCGAGACCTACGGTGACGGTAGCGGACATGGTCTCCACCTCCCGAGGCAGGGCTGGGACAACCAGCGTGACGCCGAGACGGTGGCCGGGGTCAAGGGCCACAAGACCCCAGTGCGGCGCGAGCGGCCCATGCGGCACGGAAGCCGAACGGCCGGTGGGCCGGCCAGGCAGCCCTTGGCTCGTTCTGTCCCACCGGCGCACCCTGGAAAGAGCCGATACGTCCCCCGAGTCCGACGGAGTCACCATGTCCGGCACCCCACACCACGTCAGCGATGTCATGACCCGCACGGTCGCTGCCGTCGGCCGCCGCGCCCCCTTCAAAGAGATCGTGCGACTCATGCGGGACCGGCAGGTCAGCGCCCTGCCGGTGATCGAGGGTGCGGGCCGGGTGGTCGGCGTGGTGTCCGAGGCCGACCTGCTGGCCAACGAGGAACTCCGGGACGACCCCGACGCGGCCTACCTCCAGCTGCGTCAGCCGGTCGACGTGGCGAAGGCGGACGCCCTCACGGCGGGAGACCTCATGTCGCTCCCTGCCGTCACGGTCAGGCCCGACGACACCCTCTCCGAGGCCGCGGGCACCATGGCACGAGAAGGAGTCAAGAGGCTGCCCGTGGTGGACGAAGCCGGTCTGCTCACGGGGATCGTCAGCCGCGGCGATCTGCTCAAGGTCTTCCTGCGGGACGACGCGGAGATCGCCGACGAGGTGCGGCGCGAAATCGGGTCGTACCTTGCCCCGGCGTCGGCCGTCCGGGTGGAGGTGAGCGACGGTGTGGTTACGCTCGCGGGCCGCATCCATGACACGGCCCTGGTCCCCGTGGCAGCGCGTCTGGTCAGGACCGTCGAAGGGGTGGTGGACGTGGAGTTCGACATCCCGCGCGAGGGCACGGCACCGTAGTGGTGGCAATTCCGTCGGCATCCATGTCCAAGGACAAGGGCTGGCCCCATGTTCCCCTTCACTGCACGGGCTACCGGTGGTGCATGGTCTCCAGGGCCGCGGCCAGGACATGCGGATCGTGGTGGCCCTTGTGGACCGCCGGCGGCCGCGTGTCGAGGTGCAGCAGCCGGGACACGGCCGTCCAGGCCGTTCGTACCGAGTACTCGACGGTGAAGACGACGTCGTCGGGCACCTCTGCGAACTGCCCGATGAAAGCGAGGTTCACCGACCCCTCCGGGACCACCTGCGGCCGGTCGTCGCGGCGGCGGGCCAGGAACTGGCTGGTGATGTAGGGCATCACACAGGGGATGACGACGGAGGTCTCCAGGACGCGGGCGCTGGTGCGGTCGTCGAAGTGCAGGTGGTGCAGGACCTCTTCGAGGATCTCCCGGCCCGAGCACATGGTCATCGGCTTGGGCGTGCTGTTCCCGGCCCGGCCGGGGAAGAGTCCGTAGCCCCACCAGACCGAGACGCCCTCGGGCTGGTCGCGGTAGACGGGCTGGCGGTTGGCGACGATGGTGAGCAGCCAGTTGGATTCGGTGAAGGTCATCAGGCCGCCCCGGCCGGTCTCCCGGCCGCTGAACGCGGCGAGCGCGTCGAGGAAGGCGGGGTCCTTGGCGGTGACGGTGAACGACTCCCAGCGGGACTCCTTCACGTGCTTGTCGAAGACATCGGGGTTCCCGAGGTTCTGGTGTCCCCGGGCCAGCCGGTGCCAGAGCAGCCAGGCGTCCGAGCGGGAGGCGGGCGGAGGCGGGGGTGAGGTGTGGGTGCCCCGGCTGGAGGCGTCGGTCATGGAGCCGTTGGTGACCAGGACCAGGTCCTCGGGGGCCACGGCGATCCTGTCCTCGCGGCCCGCCCGGATCATCCTGAGGGCCTCCACGGTGACGTTGCCGATTCCGGGGGCGAAGTCGAGATCGGTGACCTTGCACCCGGGGTGGATGGTCACGCCCTGTCCGCGCAGCCAGTCGGCCAGGGGCCGCACGATGGAGTCGTACTGGTTGTAGCGGGTGCGGTGGATGCCGGACATGGAGGCGAACTCGGGGAAGAGGTGGACGAAGCGCCGCAGGTAGCGGCGGAACTCGATCGCGCTGTGCCAGGGCTGGAAGGCGAACGTGGTGCACCACATGAACCAGAAGTTCGTGGTGAAGAAGTGCTCGCCGAAGCAGTCGGTGATCCGTTTGTCGTCCAGGTGCCCTTCGGGGGCCGCCAGGCACCGGACCAGGTCCAGCCGGTCGCGCTCGGAGAACCCCATCGAGCGGGTGTCGACGATCTTTCCGTTCCCGTCGACCAGCCGGGCGATGTCGTCCCAGGCGAACTCCTCGTGCCCGGCCAGGATCTCCTCGGTCACCGACACCGAGGGGTCGTCCAACGAGGGGATGCCGGACAGCAGGTCGTACGTGCACCGGAACTCGGCCTCGAACATCCGGCCGCCGCGCATGGTGTAGCCGGCCTCCGCCGTGCCGCCCGCGTCCAGGCTGCCCCCGATGCCCAGCTGCTCCTCGAAGAGATGGATGTCCGCACCGTCGAACCCGCCGTCGCGGATGAGGAAAGCAGCCGCGGCCAGCGACGCGATCCCGCTGCCCACCAGATATGCCTTCGCCATGACACCACTCCTCGTCGCTTGCGTCCGTCGATGGGAACCAGCACCTCCCACGCTTCCCCGGCGGGGGCGACGCCGTCATGGGGCCGTTGGTCACCGGCCGGGTCCGGGCGGCCCTCCGGCGCGGTTGTCGATCCAGCGGTTGGTCGAGCGTCTCCGACCAGAGCGAGGACGACGACGCGCGGACGCGGCGTGGGTCCCGGTCAGGGCCGGTCGGCCCCCACCTCGCCCCGGACAGCCCATGGGACCCGGCCCCGCCACGCCTGATGCTCGCAGTGCCAACCGGTTTTGGAGGAGAGCGATGACGGACGACCTGCTTGTGCGACCCCCGGCCCACGCGCTGCTCGCGGACGGAACCACCGTGTGCATCCGGCCCGTGACGTCCGGCGATCACGGGCGGCTGGGGGACTTCTACGACGCGATGTCCCCGGAGAACCTCCGGATGAGGTTCTTCGGGGCGAGCCGGCGCTCCGCCGTCATGGCGGCCGACCGCGCCTGCGCCCCGGCCCGCCCGGGTTACCGGGCTCTGCTGGCCGAGGCACAGGGCCGGGTGCTGGGCCTGGCTGAGTACGAGACGGTCGGGGAGCAGCACACCGCGGAGATCTCCGTCGCGGTTGCCGACGGGGTGCACCACCGGGGGGTGGGGACCCTGCTCGTCGAGCACCTGGTCTCCGCCGCCCGCGCGGACGGCATCACCGTCTTCGAGGCCGACGCGCTGAGCGAGAACCGCGAGATACTGCGGCTCTTCGCCGACCTCGGCCTGCGGACCGCCCGTCACTTCGAGGGCCCCGAGATGCGCTGCACCATCCAACTGGACGAGGACGACTCCTACCTCTCGGCCGTGGAGGAGCGGGGCCGGGCGGCCGATGTGGCCAGCCTCCGGCCGCTGTTGTGCCCGGAGTCGGTGGCTGTTGTCGGCGCCGGCCGCAAGGCGGGCTCGGTGGGCCGGGCGATCCTGCATCATCTGCACTCCGGCGGCTACACCCGGCGCCTGTTCGCCGTGAACCCCGCCGCGGACTTGATCCTCGGTGTGCCGTCGTACCCCTCGGTGGCGGCCCTGCCCGTCACCCCGGACCTGGTCGTCGTCGCCGTACCCGCCGCCGCCGTCCCGGAGGCCGCCGAGAAGTGCGGCAGGGCGGGCGTACGCGCCCTCCTCGTCGTCACCGCGGGCCTTGACGCCGCGCAGGCACAGGCGCTGCTGGCCGCATGCCGTACCCACGGCATGCGGCTGGTCGGCCCCAACTGCCTCGGTATCTCCCACACGGACCCGGCGCTCCGCCTGGACGCCACCTTCGCCGCCGACCACCCCCGCCCAGGCACCGCGGGCGTCGCCGTGCAGTCCGGGGGCGTGGGCATCGCCCTGCTCGACGGGCTGTCCAGGCTCGGTATCGGCATCTCCTCGTTCGTCTCGCTCGGCGACAAGTTCGACGTCAGCGGCAACGACATGCTCCAGTGGTGGGAGAGCGACGGCCGTACCGAACTGGCCCTGCTGCACCTGGAGTCGTTCGGGAACCCACGGGCCTTCTCCCGTACCGCCCGGCGGGTGAGCCGCCGTATGCCGGTGCTCACCGTGGACGCCGGACGCACCGACGCGGGCCGGCGGGCGGCTGCCTCGCACACCGCGGCGGCCGCCACCCGGACCATGACCCGCGGTGCGCTGTTCACCCAGGCAGGCATCACCGCGACCCGCTCGGTCGGCGAACTCCTCGAAGCGGCGGCGTTGTTGCACTCCCAGCCGCTGCCGACAGGCGGTCGCGTCGTGATCGTGACCAATGCCGGCGGTGCCGGAGTACTCGCCGCCGATGCCTGCGCCGAGGCCGGGCTGAGCCTGCCGACGCCGGCCCCGCAGCTGATCGACGACCTGCTCGCCGTACTCCCCGAGGGCGCCGCCGTCGGGAACCCCGTCGACGCCACCGCCGCCGTGAGCGAGGCACAGCTCACGGACTGCGTCGACCGGCTCATGCGGTACGACGGCGTCGACGCGATCGTCGTCGCCCTGGTCCCGACCGCCGTCGCCACCGCCACCGGAGACGACCTGGTACGTGCCCTCACCTCGGCGCCCGGCCGGCGTGCGAAGCCGGTCCTCGCTGTCCGCCTGGAACAGGATCTGCCGGTCAGGCTGTTGCCCTCCGCCGACGACGGCACCGTCCCCGCCTACGCCGAACCGCAGGCGGCGGCAAGGGCGTTGGCCCACGCGGCCGATCGTGCGGCCTGGCTGGCCCGGCCTGCCGGAACCGTGCCGGAACTCGACGGCATCGACACCGACCGGGCCCACGCCATCGCCGACACCTACCTTGCCGCACACCCGGACGGCGGCTGGCTCGACCCGCGCGCCTGCGCCGACCTGCTCGCCTGCTATGGCATCCCGCAGATCCCGTGGGCCTGGGCCGAGACCGAGGAGGAGGCCGTTCACGCCGCCGAGTGGCTGCGCGGCGCCGACGGCCGGGTCGTCCTCAAGGCCCACTGGCCGGGACTCGTCCACAAGAGCGAGGAGCACGCGGTCCGTCTCGACCTGCGCGGCGAGGCTCAAGTGCGGGAGGCGTACCGGGACTTGGCGACCCGCTTCAGCGGCCCGATGACCGGCGTGGTCGTCCAGCCGCTCGCCGAGCGCGGCACCGAGCTCTTCGCCGGCGTGGTCCAGGACGAGGTCTTCGGCCCGCTGGTGCTGTTCGGGCTCGGCGGCACGGCCACCGAGGTGCTCGCCGACCACGCGGCCCGGCTCGCCCCGCTCACCGACCACGACGTGCACGACCTGATCACGTCCCCGCGCTGCGCGCCCCTGCTCCTCGGCACGCGCGGCAACGGGCCTGTCGACCTCGAAGCCCTGGAACAACTGCTGCTGCGGCTGTCCCGGATGGCCGCGGACCTGCCGCAGCTCGCCGAGGCCGACTTCAACCCGGTCCTCGCCGCGCCGGGCGGCACCACCGTGCTCGACGCCCGGGTACGACTGCTGCCGCGCCGCCCCCAGGACCCCTACCTGCGCCGACTCCGCTGAACCCGGGGAGGGAACCGATATGAGGCACAACAAGGTCGGCTCCGTGATGACCACGGACGTCGTCCATGCCGGGTACGGCACAGTGCACCAGACCGCCACCCCCGGACCCTATGGGGTGAAGCGTCGGGCACCACTCGGGCAACTGACGCGCAGCGCCAGGAAGCAGGCGGCCAAGGCGCAGGCCCACACGGCCGGCGAACTGATGTCGGACCCGCCGGTCACCGTGCACGCCGACGACACGATCGTCGAGGCCGCCCGGACCATGGCCGCACACCGGGTGGAGCGGCTCCCCGTCCTCGACGAGGAGGACCGGCTGGTCGGCATCGTCACCCGGAGCGACCTGCTCCAGGTGTTCCTGCGCCCCGACGACGAGATCCGCGACGAAGTGATCAAGGAGGTCCTGATCCGCGCCCTGTGGCTGCCGCCCCGCAGCGTCGACGTGGCCGTGGCGGAGGGCCTGGTCACGCTCACCGGCCACATGGAACACCGGACCGAGACAGAGATCGCCGTCTCCATGACCCGCCGGATCGACGGCGTGGTCGACGTCGTCGACAAGCTCACCTACCGCCTGGACGACTCCCGAATCCGCGAGGAGCAGGCACTGCACGGCGCGGCCGACGACTGGCTGCGCGGACTGTGAGAGGAGGATCATCCCCATGACTGGCACCGTGTTGGTCACCTATGGCACCAGGAACGGATCCACGGCGCACATCGCCGAGTCGATTGCCGACACCTTGCGTGAGAAAGGGCTGACCGTCGAGACGATGCGGGCCGTGTCCGTGCCCTTCGTGGACCGGTACGACGCGGTTGTGGTCGGCGGCGGGCTGTACGCCGGCCGCTGGCACAAGGACGCCCGGACGTTCGTCCGCCGGCACCGCAAGGATCTCGCCGAGCGGCCCGTGTGGTTCTTCAGCAGCGGTCCGCTCGACGCCTCCGCCTCCGAGCGGGACATCCCGCCCGTGCGCGCGGTGCGCCGCGCGATGCAGGACCTCCACGCCCGAGGCCACGCCACCTTCGGCGGCTGCCTCGAAGAGGACGCGGACGGCTGGCTGGCCCGGAGGATCCTGCACTCCGGAAAGGGCGGCGACTTCCGGGACTTCGAGGCCGTCGAGGCGTGGGCGGCCGGGATCGCCGGGGAGCTGGAACACTGACGGTGCTCGACAGGTCGGGCGCACGACAGCAGCAGCGGGCCTCTCCAGGACGTCCCGGAGAGGCCCGCTCACTTTCGACAGGTGACGCGAGGTGGGTTCGCAGGACCGCTGCCCATTGCCCAGAATGGTGCTGTACCCGACTCCGGATGTCTGGCGGGCTCCCGACGGGCACGACGTGGCAGTCGCTCGCCCCGTGGAGAGCGGGCGGGCCGAGGTGAAGATCATGGTCCGAACCGTCACCGTAGGACTCGACGGATCGCCCGAGAGCCGGGCCGCCGCCGTCGGCCATGTCGCCCATGCGGCTCTGCACCAAGTCGCCGCGCCCGTCGCTGTCGTCGCCCACCGCTGACCTCGTGTCGGCCGTGGTCTGGCGGGGGGCCTGGGTTTCGCCGGCGTACGCCTCGGGTGACCCCGTCGGACGCGATGCGGACGAGCGCGCCGAGCGGGGAGCGGCCGGGAAAGGGTGCGGTGCCGTACAGCCGGCTCACGCCGTGGACGGTCACCGGCGCCCTGCCGAGCTTCCGCAACGGGCGTGCCGTTCACGCGTTTCGCCATGGGGCAGCCGGTCTTGTGACCCCGGCGCGGTCCGACGGACGTCCACGCGCGGCCCCACATGTCCGGCCGCCGCTGCTCCAGTCGCCAGCGGGCGATCGCCACCGCCCCCGCGACCGCTCCGGCCAGCGCGGTGCCGGCCGCCGTCCCCAGGACACCGGCCTCGACCGCAGCCGCCGTGGGGCTGGGCGGCCGGCTGGTCAGCCGGCCCTGGCGGTCCTCCCAGACCGTGACCGTGGAGCCGGCCCGGGTGCGCGACCGGTCCTACAGCCGGTCCGCGAGTCCACGTGCCGTTGCGCACTCCCTGCGCGCGAGCACGATGGCGCCGAGGTCAGCTGCCCGTGTACAAGCTGACGGGTTCGGGGAAGACCGGGGCCCGGAACAGGACCGTTCGGCCCAAGCCCCGCGCGGACGGGTGGCGGAGTCTGAGGGTGTCGGACCCCGACAGCCGAGCCCTGGAGGTCGCCATGACCGGCACTCCGCACGTCGTGAGCGACGTGATGACCCACACCGTCCTCGCTCTGCACCACGGCGCGGCCTTCAAGGAGATCGTGACGGCCCTGCAGCAGTGGCAGGTGAGCGCGGCGCCTGTCCTGGACGACGACGGACGTGTGGTCGGCGTCGTCTCCGAAGCGGACCTGCTGCGCAAGGAGGAGACCTGCGACGGCGCTCCCGTCCGGTACGACGACAGCCTGCCGGACTCCCGCTCGGCCAAGGCAGGATCGGTCACCGTCGAGGAGCTGATGACCGTCCCGGCCGTCACCGTGCACCCCGAGGCCACGCTGCCCGAGGCGGCGCGGTCGATGGCGCGGCACGGAGTCAAACGGCTTCCGGTGGTCGACGCGAACGGCCTGCTGAAGGGCGTCGTCAGCCGCTCCGACCTGCTGAAGGTGTTCCTGCGGGAGGACGAGGACATCGCCGAGGAGATCCGGCACACGATCGTGCCGCACCTTTTCGCCGACTCGGCCGGACCGATACGTGTGGCGGTCAACGGCGGCGTCGTGACCCTCACCGGCCGCGTCACGGACACCACGCTGATCCCGGTGGCCGTCGGGTGGGTACGGAGCGTCGACGGGGTGATCGCTGTGGACTGCGCACTCACCGGCCCGCGTCACCGCCCCGACCTCGACCCCGATCTCCCCGGCGACGAGCGTGTCTCCCGGCCCGAGGGCGCAGGCGCCCGCATGTCCCGGATCCGGGAAGGAGGCGACGGACCATGGCACGGACCAGCCGAGCACACGTGACCACAAGACCGCTCTGGCGCTGGCGGCACAATCCGCTGCGCCGGCACAGCGACGTCGTCGAAGCCTGGATCGTGCTCGCCGTCTGGACGGTTACCCTCCTCGGCGGACTGCTCGCCGGATGGGCCGCGGGTCAGGCCGTGGACCAGACGTTCGCCGCACGGCGCGCGGCCGCTCATACGGTGTCCGCCGAACTGACCGAGAACGCGGCCGAGGGCTCACCGGTCGTCGCCGGCTACGACGTGGGGAAGGTGTGGGTCACGGTGCGCTGGACGGCCGCCGACGGCTCCACGCGCACCGGTCTTGCGAAGGCCGACCCCACCTCCACCACCGGCAGCCGGCTTCAGGTGTGGGTGAACCACGGTGAGCGGCTCGTCGGCCCGCCGCCGAGCCAGGCGGAGGCGACCTTCGAGACCGTCATGACCGCTGCCCTCGTGGCTCCGCTCGTCAGCACGGGCGTCTGGGGTGCCGGCTGGGTGATCCGTCGGCAGTTGATGCGACACCGCCTCGACGAGTGGGACGCGGAGTGGCGGCAGATCGGTCCCCAGTGGCGGAACTTCAGCGGGGGCAAGGGATGACCTCGGATACCGGACAGGAGAACCTGCGATACCGGGGTCCTGTCACGTAGGGCTCCGTTATCGCAGGTCACTCCGTGCGGACATCGGCACGAGGAGACAGTGGACGTCCACCACGCCTTCGACGGCACGGGCCAGCCGCTCGGCGACCGGGGCCAGGCCGGGACCGTCGATCCACCCGGTGAGGGTGACGACGCCTTCGGCGACCTCGACCTGAATGTGGTCGGCGGAGAGGGGGAAGAGGCGGTCGACGACCTCGTGACGGACCTCCTCGGCGAGTTCCCTGTCGTCGCGGAGGAAGACCTTCAGCAGGTCGGAACGGCTGACGATCCCTTCGAGCAGGCCCTCGTCGTCGATCACGGGGAGTCGCTTGACCCTGCGGTGCGCCATGATGCGCGCCGCCTGGGCGAGGGTGGCACCGGGATGCACGGTCAGGGCGGGCGAGCTCATCAGCTCCTGGGCGGTCGCCGCGCCGGCCTTCGCCAGATCGTCCGGATGCCGCAGCTGTGTGAACCGGTCCGGGTCGCTGTCCCGGAACTCCTCCTTGCGCAGCAGATCGGCCTCGGACACGACACCGATCACCCGGCCGTCATCCTCCACGACGGGCACGGCACTGACCTTCCGCTGCTCCATCAGGGTCACGACGTCCTTGAACGGGGCATCGCGGCCTACGGCGGCCACGGCGTGCGTCATGACCTCGCTCACGGTGTGCGGCTTGCCGTGCATGGTCTCCTCCTCGGATGGACGGGCGGGCCCGAGGGGTCCCTCTTCTCAGGGTGAGCGCCGCAATGTCCGAACGCCACAGGCCGCTCGGACCCCGGAACGGGACGTTCGGACCGGATTCGAGCCCCCTGTACGGAGGGCCGCCCGGTCCATGCGTCCGGAGCTCCGTCGGAGCTCAGGGACCACTTCTCCGCTCTGCCGGCGCCGGCGCCGGCGATGTCGACGATCCTCGCCGCATTGGTCACCACGGCATTCGACGTTCTGAACGACCGTCACGCCGGGACGGCCTTCCCGTACGCCGCAGCCGAGTGGCGACAGAAGGGCCGTTGTCCGGACAGGCCGGGACGAACGGCCCCTGGTTCCTGGGTTTGCGAAGCGAAAGATGGAGTCGTACCCATACCGCCGCACCCGGCGGTGGACGACGGTCTGAGGGACGGCTGACTCATGTACCCCAACGACGGATTCCGCGAACTCGATCGGTACGAGTGTCTGCGGCTGCTGGCGCGGGCGGCTGTCGGCCGGATCGTTCACACGCGCCACGCCCTGCCCGCGGTGCTTCCGGTCAACTTCTGTCTGGACCGGGACAGTGCGGTGCTGCTGCGTACCTCGGCCGTCTCGGAGCTGGTCCGTGCGATCGACGGCGCGGTGGTCGCCTTCGAGGCCGACGAGGTCGATGCGGAGGCCCACTCGGGCTGGAGCGTCGTCGTCACCGGGCGCGCCACGGTCGTCACCGACCCCGTCGAGCAGCAGCGCCTTGCCCTTACCGGGCCTCGCTCCTGGGTGGCTTCCCCGGAGGAGGCCTTCGTCCGTATCGAGCCGGAGCTGGTGACCGGACGCGAGCTGGTCGCCGGACGCACGATGTACGGCGTGGACCTGAGGGCCTCCGACTGAGTCGCTGTCCTCGGATCTGCCGGTCCTGCTCGCCGGATCGAGTCAGGTGTAAAGGCTTCCTTGACGTCGATGATATGTAAAGGCATCGTTTACACATGGTCGATTCCGCGATGCCCCTCACCGCCCTGAGCGGTCTGCTGGCCGAACGGGCCTCGGCCCTGGCCGAAGCCGTGGCGAGCCCGCTGACGCAGCCCGCCTACCTCGACCTCGTCCGGCGCTCCCAGGAGGTCGACGACCTGGCGGGCCAGGTGCTCAGGCTGTGCGTGCAGCAGTCCCGGGACGCCGGCCACACCTGGCAGGAGATCGGCGACCTGCTCGGAGTCACCCGCCAGGCCGCCTTCCAGCGGTTCGGCAAGCCGATCGATCCCCGAACGGGAGAACCCATGGACAAGACGGTACGCATGCTCGACGCCGCGGAACGCGCCCTCGCCATCGTCAAGGACGTCCTGGAAGGCCGCATGGACGAAGCCCGGCGAACCTTCAACGCCGAGGTCCTGGCGGCGTTCACCGACGAGGTGCGCGGGAACGGCCTTGCCACGGTCGCCGGACTGGTCGGCGCCTTCGAGGGCTTCGGCCGGACCGAGCCGTTCGTCCGGCGCATCGGCGATCACACGGTCGTCGACATCCCGCTGTGCTACGAGGCCGGCGAGATGAAGGCCCGGGTTGCCTTCGACGCTGACGAGAAGGTCGCAGGGCTGGTCATCATCCCGCCCGAGACCCCGTGAGGCCTACCGGAGAGCCACTGGCACCTGCCGGGTGAGCCGCCCCGGAAAGACCGCCCATGCTTGCCGACCCCCTCAGCACATCACCGACCACGCCCTGGATGGTGACAGCGCCGCTGATCGCGGTGTTCCCCGCCGTTCTCTGCATGATCGACGTCGCCCGACCCCCGAACACCCGGAGCCTGACGCCTCAGGTCCGGCTGGCCGTCCGCGCCTTCGCGAACGTCCTCGGATTTATTGCCTGTCTGAAGTTCGGCCGGGCCGAGAACGATAGCCGTCCCCGCCGCGACTTCATCCGGCGTGCGGCGGCTTCCCCCAGCCGCTCGGCCTCCTCCACGACCGGGCAGCCCGTATGGCCCCACGACAAGGGGCCGTACGGCGTGCCGGTGGGGTTCCAGCGGTCCCTGCCCCCGGCGTGCGCGCGGCACGAGCATCGTCCTCGGAGCCGTATCGGAACCCGCGAGCCGCCCGGCGGTGTCCGCGCTCTGGTCCCGGCGGCCCCTTCCGCTGCATGCGAGCAGCAAGGCACAGAAGGGAAAAGGGACATGACTCTCCATCACGTGACCGTGGGTGTGGACGGTTCACTGGTCTCCGTACGGGCCCTGGACCGGGCCGCCGACGAAGCCGTACGCCGTCACACCGAACTGCGCGTCGTCTATGCGGTGCCCGACGACGACGAGGCCGGGCCCATCCTGGCGTCGGCCGCCGCTCGCGTCGCCGTTCGCCACCCCGCCCTGCGAGTGGTGACCAAGGCCGTACAGGGAAGCGCGGTCAAGGTGCTGACCGATGAGAGCAGGTGCGCCGCCCTCACCGTCGTCGGCACGCGGGGGTTCGGCGGGGTCACCGGCGCCCTGTTCGGCTCGGTGAGCCTGCGGCTGGCCGCGCATGTGCAGGGTCCGCTGATGGTCGTACGCGAGGACCACCCGTGCGACACCGGCGCAGCTTCCCCCGGTGAGCGGCCGGCGGTGCTGCTCGGTCTGCGGGGCGACGCCGACGCCCGGGCAGCGGTGTACGCCTTCGAGGAGGCGGAGCGTCGTGGCGTGTGGCTGTGGGCCCTGCACGCACCCGACCACCGGTACGTCACGCCCGAACTGCCCTGGCTGGACTCCGCGTCGAGCCCCGGCCGGCAGCGTCTTGCCCAGCGGGACCGGGCGGAGGCGGCCGTGCCTCGCTTCAGCCTCTCCCGTCTGCAGGAGCGGTACCCCGGCGTGAGCGTCGACGCCCGTACCGTGCGCAGCGGACCTTCCCACGCGCTGCTGGAGGCGACCCGTGAGGCGGCGGTCGTGGTCATCGGCGCCCACCGTCGGACCGGACACCCCGGGCCGCACCTCGGCCCCGTCGCGCACACCCTGCTGCACCGCTCGCACTGCCCGGTCGTGCTGGTGCCCACGGGCCGGTGACCCGGACGCTCGCGGTCGCCAAGTGGCCCTGAGACACAGGACGTTCGGGCCGTCGACGGGGCCCTTGCAGCCCCTCCGGCGGGCGGGGCGCAGGCGGGACATTGGAAACGCGACAAGGGCTGTGACAGCCCCCGCGTGTCACTCCTCGGAGGGGATGAAGATCATGGCAGTGCACAACCACCCGCAACGTCACCTGGGATTCCGTCTGCCGTCCCGGAACCGGGCGGAAGCGGCTCCGCAGGCCGCGGACACCGCGACGGCGACCGTGACCGGTGCGCACGTGCTCGCCGGGCTGCGCCTGCTGACCGGGTTCGTCTTCCTGTGGGCGTTCCTCGACAAGACCTTCGGCTTCGGCTACGCCACCCCGTCCGGCAAGGGCTGGATCGACGGCGGTTCGCCCACCAAGGGTTTCCTGAGCTCGGTCGCGGCCGGGCCGCTGGAGTCCGCGTTCCACGACTGGGCCGGGGCCGGCTGGGCGGACTGGCTGTTCATGCTCGGCCTGCTGGGCATCGGCCTGGCGCTCGTCTCGGGCGTCGCGCTGCGGCTCACCGCGGTGGCGGGCACGGCGATGATGGCCCTGATGTGGATGGCGGAGTGGCCCCCGGCCAAGCACCTGTCGGACGGGTCACTGAGCATGTCCACCAACCCGTTCGCCGACTACCACCTCATCTACGCCGTCGTGCTGATCGCCCTCGCGGCAGCGGGCGCCGGCGCCACCTGGGGCCTGGGCAAGGTCTGGGCGCGGCTGCCCTTCGTCCACCGCAACCGCTGGCTGCTGTGACCGTCGGCCGCAACCGTGAGCGGCTCCGAAACCGGTGGCTGCTCTGACAGCCCGGAGCGCATCGCGCCAGGGGCGCCGCCGCTGAGGGGAACACCATCCCCAGCGGCGGCGCCCTTTCGGGTGCTGTCACATGTCGTCACCTGGCGCCACAACGGTTCTTCGGCACCGCAAAGGGACCTGTGGGCCTGCTGGAACCGCCGCACCGCGACCATTGGTTTCGCCGATCGGCCCGGAGACGCCCGAGGTGGTCCGGCACGCGGTTGCCCCGGCGGCCGTCGTCCCGCACGGCTGCCCCTCACGCCAGGCCGAGCCGCCACGGCCGGCCGTACATCTGCCACCGCCCGACTCAGGTGGCGGCCGGGGCCAGACGGATGCCGGTGATCAGATCCGGGTGGATGCGGACCGCGTAATCCATCGCACCGCCCACCCAGGGGTGCAGCAGTTCGCGGTAGCGGGCCAGTTCCCGGGCGTCGGTGACCAGCCGGGCGTACCCGGTGATCACGACGCTCCAGCCCAGATGCGTGACGGGGTCGATGGAGTCGGCCTCGTAGGCGACGACCACGCCCGGCGCGTCCGCCTGCCGGCTGCGGGAGGTCAGGGCGGCGCCCTCGTGGGTGCGGATGACGACGTCCCCACCGTCGAGGACATGGTTGACCGGTCGCACGGTCGGCAGGGCGTGCTGGGTGAAGACGACCCGCCCGATCGAGACGCTGCCCAGCAGCCTGAAGGCCTCCGTGGCGTCGAGCGTCACGCTCTGGCGGGGTCCCGGGGAGACCGGCTGCGCTTGGTCCAGGGCCATAGGCGGTATCCGTAGGTGTTCTGGTCACTCGGCCACGGTGGCCCGCGAGCCGATTCTGATGGACCACATCATTCGAACGGGGAGGCAGCCTCCGGCACTAGGGCCGTTCGGGCCGCTCCCGGGCCTGGTGGGTCCTTCACATCGCTGCGGCCGATATGTCTGCGACAGCATTCATCGTCACGGTGGGAGAGGCTCCGGGGGCCTGTGGCGCGAGCCGCTCCGGCCGAGCCCGCAGCCGGTCGGGTTCGGTGGGCCCCGACTCGCGAACGGCGCGCGACTGTGCGGGGCGTTCACCGCCGGTACCTCCCAGCGCCACCGTCACGACCGTGCGCGACGGCGTCCGGCGCCCCGTGAGGATGACGCCGCGAGGCGGACGCTGTTTTCTCAGCGGGCCCGGAACGTTACGGTGTCCTGTGACCGGACAGCCGACTGTCGGCCCGGCCTGCGCACGATCGGGAGGGTCACCGGTGGCACGCTCCGAGGAGCCCGGGGGGGCTCGAGTGCGGCTGCCCCAGCTCAGGCTGGACGAGCTCCTGGAGGAGTTGCAGGCGCGGCTCGACGCGGCCCGTAGCACGCGGGACCGGGTGCACAGCCTGCTGGAGGCGGTGCTGTCGGTCGGCCGGGAGCTCGACCTGGAGCAGGCGCTGTACAGCATCGTGGAGGCGGCGGCCGTGCTGGTCGACGCCGAGTACGCGGCCCTGGGCGTGATCGGCCCGGACGGCAAGCGGCTGTCCGCCTTTCACACGATCGGGGTCAGCGAGGACCGGATCGCCGCGATCGGCCCGTTCCCCGAAGGCCACGGCATCCTCGGGGAGCTCATCCGTCACCCCGAGCCGCTGCGGCTGACGAAGATCTCGCAGCACCCCGCCTCGCACGGCTTCCCCGCCCACCATCCGCCGATGAACACCTTCCTCGGCGTGCCCATCCGGGTACGCGACCAGGTTTTCGGCAACCTCTACCTGACCGAGAAGCGCGGCGGGCTGCAGTTCGACGAGGAAGACGAGTCGGTCCTGTCCACCCTGGCGGTGGCGGCCGGCGTCGCGATCGACAACGCACGCCTGTACGAGGAATCGCGGCTGCGGGAACGCTGGCTGCAGGCGAACGCCGAGATCACCCACAGGCTGATGTCCGGTGGCGACCGCACCGACGTCCTCGCCCTGATCGCGGAGCGGGCCGGTGAGATCACGGGGTCGGCCCTCGCCGTGGTCGCCCTGCCCGTGGAGGGTGCCGGGTCACTGGCCGTGGAGATCGCCGTCGGCCTCGACGCCGAGGCACACGAAGGGCTGGTTCTGTCCCTGGACCGGACCTTGATGGGCCTGGCATTCTCCGCTGCGGCTCCGGTCACCAGCGAGGAAGTCGGCCACGATGAGCGCATCTCCCTGGAGCCTCCGCGCTTCGGGGGACTGGGCCCTGCCGTGGCGGTGCCCATCGGCACGGGCGAGGCGGGTCCGCGAGGCGTGGTCCTGCTGGCGCGGGAAACCGGGCGACAGCCGTTCACGGGCACGGAGACCGAGACCCTGCAGGTCTTCGCCGCCCAGGCCGCCGTCGCGATGGAGCTGGCGGACCGACGCAGGGACGCCGAGGAGATCGCGGTGCTCCAGGACCGCGACCGCATCGCCCGGGACCTGCACGACCTGGCCATCCAGCGGTTGTTCGCCACCGGAATGACGCTGCAGAGCGCCGGCCGGTTCATCGAGCACGAGGAGGCCGCCGAGCGCGTCATGCGGGCGGTGGAGGACCTGGACGAGACGATCAAGATCATCAGGTCGACCATCTTCGGGCTTCGGGCACGTGACGGCGGAGCCGGGACGGGACTGAGGGCGCGTGTCGTACGGGCGATCGGCGAGGCCGCCCAGGTCCTCGGCTTCCCGCCCAGCGTGCGCATGGAAGGCCTGGTCGACACGGAGGTGCCGCGGGAGATCGCCGATCACGTGATCGCCGTGCTGTCCGAGGCCCTGACCAACATCGCCCGGCACGCGCGGGCCCAGCGGGCCGATGTGGCCCTGGAGGCGAACGGCCGTGACGTACGGCTGACGGTGACCGACGACGGCGTGGGCATCCCGGCCGAGGGCCGCCGCAGCGGGCTGCGCAACATGGCCGAGCGGGCCGAGCAGCTGGGCGGCTCGCTGGAGGTGAACCGCCCTGAGGGCGGCGGCACTTCGCTGGTGTGGCAGGTGCCCGTGGGGGAGCGGTAGCCGAACCGTCCACCATGACGCCGACGGCGAAGTGAGGCCGTACGGCGGTTCGTTGTGACCGCGTGGCCCATCGCCGTGCTCGATTCGCGGGACCACACTGGTAAGTGGGGACACCCAGGAGAGTTCACTTCCGGCCAGGGGCGGTCCGACCGGCCCCGGCCCCGGGCCGGTCGGCCTCTCCAGGCCGCCCGGCGGACGCACGAGGCTGATGCGCACGGACCGGGAGTAGGACATGCGGGAGGTGCCGGTCGTACGGATGCTTCCACCGCAGCCTCGGACTTCGCACTGCGCGCCGCACACGAGCGGTTCACGACCTCCCCGGCCATGCCGTCGGGGGTGCGGGATCTGGTGGCCGAGTCATGGCGCCGCAGCGCCCGGTGTGGCGTACCCGCCGACGGCAGCGTACTGCCGTCGCTGACCACACCCGCAGGGGACCTGCGTGCCTACCGGCACGCCCATCCGCTCGCCGTGGCTCTGCCGATGCTTCGTGAGGTGCTGGGCGCGGGTGCCACCGACGACGGGCAGGTCTTCGCCGTAGGGGACGCCGACGGCACCCTCCTGTGGGTCGAGGGGGACACCGCGGCCGGCGCGCGTGCCGAGCGCATGCACTTCGCCGAGGGCGCCGGCTGGTCCGAGCGGCAGGCCGGGACCAACGCCCCTGGTGCCGCACTGGCGTTGGGCCGGGCCGTGCAGATCGTGGCGGGCGAGCACTACCGCGCCGCCGTGCACGGCCGGTCCTGCGCCGCCGCCCCCCCCGTGCGCGATCCCAGGACCGGCCGGGTCCTCGGTGTGGCCGACCTGTCCGGCGGCCCGGCCATCGCCACACCGCCGGCTCTGGCGGCGGTACGCGCCGCGGCGCCGGCCGGTCGCCGCAAGCCGCGTCCGGACGGGTCTGCCCAGGCTCTCGCCCCTGGGGACAACCCCGGTGCGACGGACGCGCGACGACGCGTTGCGGACCTCGGTCGTGGCGGATCTCCTCCATCCCTGTCTTCCGGCGTGCTCGGCGGCCGGCGTACATCGCCGGGGCTGAACGGGCAGGTCACCGGCCGACCTGACCATTGCGGACCCGCGCATCGCGCAGCCGTGTGGCCTATTGCGGTTCCTTGGGCTCGACGGAGGCCCTGGACGGCCGGGCGGGCAGCGCGGCGAAGGCCAGCAGGGCTCCGCCGACGGCCACGCAGGCCCCGACCGTGAGGCCGAGGCCCATACCGCTGACGAACGCCGAGCGGGCGAGGTCCGCCAGCATCCGCCCCGACACGCCCCCCACCCGTTCGGCGAGCGCGAGCGCGCCCCCGAGCGAGCCGAGCACACTGTCCGAGACGTCGTGCGGCAGCTGGTAAGGCCTCAGCGGCGGGCCCATACGGTCCTGGTAGCGGGTGGTCAGCAGGCTGCCGATCACGGCCACTCCGACCGCCCCGCCCAACTGGACGGAGACACCGTTGGTGGCCGAGCCGACACCGGTGTCGCCCTGCGGCAGAGTGCCCATGAGGGCGTCGAGGGCGGCAGGCACCACGAGTCCGGCGCCGAGGCCGAGCAGCAGCAGACCGGCCAGCAGATCCTCGTACGTGGCGGACGACTCCGCGGTGGACAGCTGCCACAACCCGGTCGCCACGGCCAGCAGACCCGTGCCCACCACCGCCTTGGTGCCGGCCCACCGCACCAGGGCCGGGGACAGCGGGGCGACCAGCGCGAGCAGCCCGGCCACGGGCAGTACCCGTACACCGGTCTGCAGTGCGCTGTAGCCGAGACCGAACTGCAGGAACTGGGTCAGCACGAACAGGGCCCCGAAGAGTCCGAACATCGCGAGCGCCACCGACGAGGTGGCGACGGAGAACCGGCGGTCGCGGAAGAAGGCCAGGTTCAGCAGGGGGTGCGCGGTGCGCCGCTCCCAGACGGCGAAGACCACCAGCACCACCAGGCCGGTGCCGCCCGCGCCGAGTACGGCGCCGGAGGACCAGCCGCGCACCGGGGCCTCGATGATCGCCCAGAGCAGGAGGCCGAGCCCCACCATCGACAGGACCGAACCGGCCGGATCCGGCCGCAGCGCCGCCGGATTACGGGACTCCGGCACCAGGAAGGCGGCACAGGCGAGGCCGAGGGCGGCGACGGGGATGTTGACCCAGAACACCGATCCCCACCAGAAGTGCTCCAGCAGCAGTCCGCCCGCCACCGGGCCGATGGCGATGCCCAGTCCGCTGGTGGCTGCCCACAGGCCGATCGCGCGTTGCCGCTCGCCGGGATCACGGAACACGTCTGTGATGATCGAGAGCGTGGCGGGCATCATCATCGCCGCACCGACGCCCATGCCCGCCCGGGCGGCGATCAGCATGCCCACCGAGCCCGAGTAGGCCGCCCACGCCGAGGCGGCTCCGAACACGGCCAGCCCGGTGACGAAGACCCGGCGGCGCCCGAACCGGTCCGCGCTGCTGCCCGCGACCAGCATCAGCCCGGCGAAGGCCAGGGCGTAGGCGTCGACGATCCACTGCAACTGGGTTGTCGTCGCCCCGAGTTCCTTCACCAGGGTCGGGAGCGCGACGTTCAGGATGGTGTTGTCCAGTGTCACGATCAGCAGTGACACACAGAGCACCACAAGGGTGACCCACCGGTTCCGCATCTCCTGACCACGCGGTGCGGCGGCCGCTGACGGTATGTCATGGATGTTCGTCATAACCCCATGAAGCGTCGCGTGGGGCCGTCGGCGTGAGGTGCTGAACGTCCCGGAGCGGGACCGGCCGGGTGGGCCGTCCGGGCCTGAAGGCCCACCTCGGCGGACGCCCCGGCGGGAGTGTCTCAGGTCGCATCGACTGCGTCCGACGTGCCCAGGGACCGTATGCCGCAGATGCGCCGGGTGACCGGATCGGACCGGACCAGGAGGCGGGTGGTGCGGTACGGCCGGTTCTCGTCGTCCTCCCAGACCAGGGTGACCCGGCTCCAGCAGTGCCCCGTGCCGCTGTTGTCGTAGACCACCCGCCAAGAGGCCGGCACGCCCCGCGCCCGCAGCACACCGTCCCGGTCGTGGACCGCTTCCCAGCTGATCAGGCTGCGGCGGAAGTCGGCTGAGAGGTAGTGATGCCGCAGCGCGTCGGCGAGTTGTCCCCGGCCCCGGTCGCGCAGCGCGTCGGTGTAGGCACCGTAGAAGTCGGCGACATGGTCGACGGCGGACAGCGGCCTGCCCACACGCCCGAGGGCGCCGGAGGCGGTAGCGGCCGGCTCCGGCGACGGGAGAGGCGGCACCGTGGAACCCGGAGTGATGTGATGGACCGTCGAGGGCTCGGACATGGAACTCTCCTCCTTCCCGGAGAGGAACAGGAGCGCTCCTCGCTCTCAGGAGATCGCGGTCCGCGGGTGCCTGCGAGGGCCGAGTGGACTGCCCGAGTGGTCCGTTCGGTGCCTTGCGGGCGAGCGCGGCGCGGGAACGCCGGACCACGGCGCGCTCCCGGCGGAGCACGGGCGGGCCCTACTCCAGGGCCTGCGCCGCCGTACGCCGAGGGGAGGCCGGCCCTTCCGGTCCGTACCCCAGACGGATCACCATCTGCGCGTGCATCCGGCCGTCCTGCGGCCCTGCCAACTGCTCACGCAGCTCCGGCCATTCCAGTGCCTGGTGCAGCAGCGACGCCCGCACGCCGGCGGTCGTCGCCACCAGCAGGGCGTGCTGAAGCGCCTGACCGGCCCGCAGCCAGTCCGCCCGGCGGTCGTGCGAGGTGGAGAGCACGGCGATCGTGGGTCGTTGCTCGAAGGTGCGGGCGGCGAGCTCGGCCGGGTGGTGGTGCGCCCCGAAGTCCCGCATCGGAACCCGGTCCCGGTAGTCCTGCGGTCCTACGGCCGACGGCGGAACGCCGAGCGCCGTGCCGTCCGTTTCCCGGATCCATCGGCGGCTCTCCGCTCCCCGGTCGCGGTCGGCCGTGTTGCGCCGCTCCGCCTCCAGCGTCACCCGTAGCAGGCGGTCCGTCTCCTCGGGATCCGGGTAGCCGAGCAGAGCCCCCTCGGCGTGCACGGCCTCGGCGAGCTCGTGCAGCAGGGAGGTGGGCAGCGGCCGGTCGGAGAACGGGAAGCGACTGCTGTGCCTGCGCCACACGGCGTCGTACAGCCCCGCGGCCGGTGAGAGGCGGACGGGACCGCCGAGGCGGACGGCGGCCAGCAGGCCGGGCTCGTCGGGCCTGGGCAGCAGCCGGGGCACCGGTTCCCACCCGAAGTGCGCGACAGCCAGCCGCACGTTGAACAGCGCGCAGCCCACGGAGAGGTGCAGCGCGCGCCCGGAAGGGTCGATGTGCCGCAGACCGCGGTCAGCGGCCGCCCGGATCTGCAGGGCCGGCGGCTCCGGGTCCATCCGGAATCGCCAGGGCTGGGTGTTGTGGATCGAAGGGGCGGCCACAGCAGCCGAGACGATCTTCTCCAGGGTCGCCACGTCGAGCAGCGTGGTGGACATGGGGTCTCCTCCTCGCTCGGTGACCAGGGGCCGTCGGGCTTGGTCGGAAGCTCCGTCCACGGTTGCCCCGCCCGCCGGCGGTGGGGCAGGGGCCGGACGGCCCCGCGTCGCGCCGGAAGTCCCGGACGCGGCCGACCGCAGGGACGAAGGCGAACCGGTCGGCGGGCAGGCCTGTTCGCCCGCGGACCGAGCCCGCCCTACCGGAGACCCGGCCCGGATCGAAGGCCGACAGGTCCTCGATCGGTCCCGAACAGCCCATGGGGACGCGGCCGGTTCAGATGGACGCTCGAGGTGTCAACAGACCTGGGGAGACCCGGCGATGAGGCGCGGGCCGACGACCGCGCCGGACTTCGGAGGTACACCCACCGGAGCGTCGACCGCTTCCGGTCGAGCACCTGCCGGCCGGCGCCCGGGCCCTGACTTCGTGTCCGCGTCGGCTCCGTCGAGGAGGAAAGCCATGAAGCACAACAAGGTCGGCTCCGTGATGACCACGGAGGTCGTCCGCGCCGCGCAGGCGACGCCCTTCAAGGAAGTGGCCCGGCTGCTCGGCGAGCACCGCATCAGCGGCCTGCCGGTCGTGGACGAGGACGACAAGGTCGTCGGAGTCGTCTCGGAGACCGACCTGATGATCCGGCAGGCCGACAGCCCGGACCCCTACGAGCCGAAGAAGCACCACCGGCTCGCCGGCCTGACCCGCAGGGGCCGGACGCGGGCCGCCAAGGCGCGGGCCCGTACCGCGGGTCAGTTGATGACGGCTCCGCCCGTGACGGTCCACGCCGACGACACCATTGTCGTCGCCGCCCGCACCATGGCCCTGCACCACGTGGAGCGGCTGCCCGTCCTGGACGAGGAGTGGCGGCTCGTCGGCATCGTCACCCGCCGCGACCTGCTGCAGGTCTTCCTGCGACCCGACGCGGAGATCCACACACAGGTCGTCGAGGAGGTGCTGGAGCGCGCCCTGTGGCTGCAGCCGCGCAGCATCGACGTGTCCGTCACGGAGGGCGTGGTCACCCTGGCCGGCCGGATGGACCGCAAGACCGACACGGAGATCGCCGTCTCCATGACCCGTCAGATCGACGGCGTGGTCGCGGTCGTCGACAAGCTCACCTTCCGGCTGGACGACTCACACGTCCGGCTCGACGACCGGGCGATGCACGGGGTCGCCGACGAATGGCTGCGGAAGCTGTGACGCGCCGCCGTCGGCACGGAGTGTGTGGTCCCCGGCGCATCACGCGCCGGGGACCACACGCTCCGTGGGCCCGCGTCAGCGGTTCACCGTCAGCGGCACGGTGTCGACGGTCACCGGCCGGCCGTCCTTCGGTGGCACCAAGTACGCCGTGAGCAGGCCGGGACCGGACCGGGCGGCCCGGTAGGGGACGGTGACGTCGAAGGTGCCGCGGGTGCCGGTGCCGGACGTGGCCCGTACCAGGAGGTCGGCGGCCTTGTGCCCGGCCGCGTCGGTCACCTTCAGCCGGAACTCGGCCTCGAACGTGTTCGCGCTGCCCCACACGCGCAGCGGCGTGCGGACCGTGTCGCCGAGCAGCGGCGACTCGACCAGGACGGCCGGGGACACGTCCTCGAAGTCGGCGCGGCCGACCGGCCCGTTGAGCACGATCCGCTGCGGGCCGAAGTGCGTGACCGGCTTGCCCTCGATCTCGAACGCCACCTTGTGGACGGCCGGGAAGCGGGTCAGCGTGAACACGACCTGAGCCAGGCGGGCCCGCATCGACCCGCTGCCGCCGGTGTCGTCGTAGCGGCCGGACAGATCGACCGTCGCGACGTGGTTGCGGACGGCGACCGAACGCAGCTCGGTGCCTGGCGGGATCGCGGTGGTGCGGGACCGGCTGCCCTCGTAGCGGCTGGGGCCGGCCAGCAGGGCGCGCAGCGCCGCCGTGGCGGCTGCCGGGGCGGCGACCGTGCGCGGCGCAGGTGAGACCTTCGCGCCGTGCAGGAAGTACACCGCGGTACGGACCTTCTTGGCCGCAGACGTGCCGGAGCCGCCGGCCGAGGCCTTCGGTGCCGAGGCCTTCGGTGCCGCGGAGGTCGGGGCTGGGGAGGCGGAGGGCGCGGGGGCACCGGTCGTGCCGCCCCACGTCCCGCTGTCCACGAGGGACGACGTTCCGGAGGGCGTGCCGGGAGCGGTGGTCGTGCCGCAGGCGGCGAGCGTGAGCAGAGGGAGAGCCAGCGTCGCCGTGACCACGGTGGAGCGGTGGCGACGGGCGCGGCGGGCGTACGGTGTGTCGCTGAACATGGCAGCCTCCTCCGACACTTCCAGCGAACCGCCTGCCGGGGGCATCCCCCCAGTGCTGTTGGGCCCCCGACATGGGGCCGAACGGACGTACAGGCCAGGGCGGTTCGGCTCAGGAAGGACCACCGTGGGCCGGGCGATCGGCAGTTGTCCTGCTGGCCGCCGCCGCCCGCGGGGTCATGGCCGCCCTTCACACCCAGCCCCTCGAACTGCCCGCGCTGCGCGCCCAGTTGCGCCATCGCCTGACGGCCGGGAACCTTCCGCAGATGCCGCTGCGGCTCGGCCGCCCCGCACAGACATGGACCGCGCCGCGCCGCCCGCCCGCCGAGGTCCTGGTCCGCGACGGCAGCCTGGTCAGCTGGTGACGATGGCCACGGTGCGGCCCGTACGGACGGCCGGGACCCGGTGGTGGCGGCTGCGCCGCAACCCGCTCGACGGGTTCGTACTCGTGCCGGCCCGTCACCGCGCACACATGCCCGGCCGCCAGGAAGACGGGCTCCTCGCGGCCCGGTCGGGCCCGGCCGACCTGCCCCGCCGGGACTCACGACGGCATGACGGCGACCCGGCACCGGACGGCGTCCGGCAGCGCTCGTGCGGTACTGCCGTGCGCCGGCCGAGCACCACCGACACGGCGCTTGCAGAGACAAGGCCGAGCCGCCGGGAGACATGAACAGAACGTCTCCCAGGACGGAGTGGGTGGGAGGGGGCCGAACGGACCCGGCCGGAGCCCTGGCGGCCCCTGTCCGGTGGCGGGCCGCAGGAAGACGCTGGGACCGAGACCAGTCCGAACACAGGAGGTAACCGTCATGCTTGCACCCGTCGCCGTCGGGGTCGACGGATCCGCCGAGGGCCTGGCCGCCGCCGAGTGGGCCGCGCACGAGGCGGTCCGCCGTGACCGGCCGCTGTGCCTCGTGCACGCCTGGAACTGGCACCCACGCCAGGAGTCCGGTGAGCAGGCCAACGCCGCCCAGCGGTATCTGGGCCGACGCTCCCTGCGCCAGGCCGAGGAACGCGTCCGCCGCACCTGCCCCGATGTCCGCCTGAACGACGAGCAGGTCGAGGGACCCGCGGTCGCCGCCCTGCTGAAGGCCCCCGAACAGTCCGAGCTGCTGGTGCTGGGCTCGCGCGGGCTGAGCGGATTCACCGGTTTCGTGGTCGGCTCGGTGGCACTTGGCGTGGTGGCACGGGCAGAGCGCCCTGTCGTCCTCGTCCGGGCGGGGGAGCAGCCCGCCGACGAACACCTGCCCGCCGCCGACGGCAGCGCGTCCACCCGCACCGCATACCGGGATGTCGTCCTGGGCATCGACCTCGCCGACCCCTGCGACGAGGTGATCGAGTTCGCCTTCGAGGCGGCCCGGCTGCGCGGGGCCCGCCTGAGGGTCGTCCACGCCTGGCGGCAGCCCTCCCCGATCGGGCTCGGCCCCGGGGACCTCGGACTGGTCAGCGCCTCGGAGCGGGCCGACGAGTGGCTCGGCTTCCTGACCGCCGTCCTGCGGATGTGGCGCGACAAGTATCCCGGGGTCGAGGTCGTCGAGACCGTCACGGAGGGCCGGCCGCAGACCGTGCTGGTCCAGGCGGCGGCCGAGGCCGGCCTGCTCGTCGTCGGGCGCCGTATCACCGAACGCCCGGCAGGACCGCACACCGGCCCTGTCACCCACGCCGCCATCCACCATGTCGGCTGCCCCGTGGCCGTCGTGGCCCACGCCTGAGAGGTCTCCGCGGGTACGCCGACGCAGCGGGCCCAGGCACCGGCCTCACCCCGGTCACTCCTCCCGAAGCATCAGCGTGCACGTCTCCCCGGGGGCGATGGTCATGGCCCGGTCCGCCAGGACCACGCGGATCGGTGACCTCTCCGAGTCGGGTACGGCGATCTCCAGCCGCCCGTTGCGGCGTTGTACGCCGACACCCCAGTGACCGCGATAGCGCACCGTGAATCCGTACTCGGAGAGCGGGGGCAGCGGAACCGGGTCCAGCCACAGGGATTCCTCGCGGGTCTCCAGCCCCGTCAGGCCCCGCTGGACCAGGTCGAGGGTCCCGGCCATGGCCCCGAGATGGATGCCCTCACCGGTGGTACCGCCCTGGATGTCGGCGATGTCCGCCTCCAGGGCCTCGTGGACGTACTGCCACGCGTCGGCCCGTCTGGCCCTGGCGAGGACCAGGCCGTGGACGAGTTCGCTGAGGGTGGAGCCATGGCTGGTGCGCCGCAGGTAGTAATCCACGGTGCGGCGCCAGATGCCGTCGTCCAGCTCGTACCCGAGACGCCGGAACAGCGACCTCAGTTCGGCGGGTGAGAACAGGTAGCCGAGCATGAGGACATCCGCCTGCTTGGAGGCCTTGTAGCGGTTGACGGTGTCGCCCTCGGCCTCCAGGATCCGGTCCAGGCGCCGTATGGTGCCGTACCGCGCGCGGTAGGCGTCCCAGTCCAGCTCGGTGAGAGCGTCGTACCCCTCGAACTGGCTGATGAGGCCCTGGTGGAACGGCACCCGCAGCCGACGGGAGACCTCCTCCCACCTCGGCGGCTCCTCGGGGCCGAGCCCGATCTGCTCGAAGAGCTCGTCGCGGCGCCAGGTGGGCAGACGTTCCAGGAGCTCCAGAGCGCGGGTGAGCACCCAGGCCGTGGTGACGTTGGTGTACGCGTTGTCGTCCAGTCCCGGCCGCTCGGCGCCCGGGTAGCCGTCGTGGTACTCGTCGGGGCCGACGACGCCGAGGATCCGGTAGCGGTCGGTGCCGGGGTCGAGGACGGCGAGGTCCGCCCAGAACCGGGCGATCTGCAGCAGCATCTCCGCGCCCCTGGTGTGCAGGTACTGCGTGTCGCCGGTGGCCTCGAAGTACTGCCAGACGTTGTAGGCGATCGCCGACCCGACATGGTGCTGGAGCCGGGAGTGGTCCGGCAGCCAGTGGCCGGAACCCGGGTTGAGATGCCACTCCTGAGTCTCCTCACGGCCGTCGCTGCCGCTCTGCCACGGGTACATCGCCCCCGTCCGGCCGGCCTCGGCGGCGGCCCTGCAGGCACGGGGGAGGCGCCGGTAGCGGTAGTCCAGCAGCGCCCGGGAGACCTCCGGGAAGTGCAGGTCGAGATACGGCAGCACGAACAGCTCGTCCCAGAAGACATGACCGCGGTACGCCTCCCCGTGCAACCCCCGCGCGGGCACGCCCACGTCGAGATCCGCGGTGTGCGGTGACAGCGTCTGCAGCACGTGGAAGAGATGGAGCCGCAGGATCCGGCCCGCCTCGCCCGGTACCTGGATGTCCGCGCGCCGCCACAACCGCGCCCAGGCGGCGGTATGGGAGTCCAGGAGCGCGGAGAAGTCCGCCGCGGCGGACACCCGGTCGAGCGCCGCGTCCAGCGGATCGCTGATCGCGGTGTCCCGTGAGGTGTGCAGCGCGACGGTCTTGTCCACGGTGACGGGTCGGCCGGGAGCGATCGGGATCACCAGGCGGTGGACGGCGCGGTGGCGGGTCGGACGGAAAGCCGATGACACGGGGGGCTGGTCGGCGACGACCGTCGTCCGCGCCGCCAGGACGAGAACGACGCCCGACGCGCTGGTCCGGCAGCTCAGCCAGACGGTGCGGGGTTCACGAGTTCCTGTCCGGACTCCGGTCAGGTGACGGCGGTCGAGGGCGCGGTAGCGGTGCACGTTGCCGTTGATCACCTTGCTGTCGAGGCAGCTTTCGACCTCGATCTCTCCCGACCAGTCCTCCGCCGCGAAGACCGTCCGCAGCGCGGCCAGGTGCGGATCCTCCATGTGCACCAGGCGGGTCTGCTCGACACTGAGCACGCCTGTCTCGTGGTTGCGGTGGCGGAAGGAGCGGGTGAGCGTCGCGCGCCGCAGATCCAGGGTGTGGCTGTGCTCGAGGAGCGTGTGCGGGTGCGGGGAGAACCACGGGCCCCAGGCACCCCCCGCGCGGCGCCGGCGGAACCGGAGAAGCAGCCAGTTGGGCAGGTTGACCAGGTCCTCGTTCACCACCTGCCGGCCCGCCACGGTCGACTCCAGCCGGTTGTAGCACCCGGCCGCATAGGTTCCCGGGTAGTGGACCAGGCCCGCCCGGCACTCGGGCAGTGCGCCCCGCGTGGCGAAGTAGCCGTTGCCCAGCGTGCAGAGAGATTCACGCAACCGCTCGCCGGCGGGGTCGTAACCCGTCCACTTCCATGTCCACTGCGACATCCGCCACCTTTCCCTCCCCCCGGAGGCATTCTCCTGCCGGGACGGTCCAGGTCCCCAGGGCCGTGCGGCGGTTTCAGACCGGCTGCGGGACGACGGCGACCGGGCACTCGGAGTGGTGGAGCAGGACGTGCGCGACCCTGCCGAGCTGCAGGCCGAAGTGACCCTGCCGACGCCGGGCGCCGACCACGACGAGGTCGGCCTCGGCCGTCGTGTCCAGCAGGACGCGATGGGCGGGGCCCTCGACCGCGCGTCGACGGATTTCCACCCGGGGGTGCGCCCGCTCGGCCTCGCGCAGCGCGTCGTCGAGGGCGGCGGAGGCCTGCTGCTCGCGCAGCCGGGCGTCGTCGTCGGCGGCCGGCATGTGGTCCACGGGCTCGACGGTCGGGGTGCGCCACGCCCGTACGGCGGTCAGACCGCAGCCGCGTGCTTCGGCCTCACGCACGGCGAACCGAACGGCGCCGGTGCTGCCCTCGGGATCCCCTACCCCCACCACGATCCGGCCGCCGGCTCCCTGGCGGGCGTGTTCCGTGCCACGGACCACGACGACCGGGCACGCGGCACGAGCCGCGACGGCCAGGCTCACCGAACCCAGCAGCATCCCGGCGATCCGTCCGAGCCCACGGACGCCCGTTACCAGGGCGAAGGCATCGGACCCTGCTGCCAGCAGCGCGGACACGGGGTCGTCGGGCAACACCTCGGCCGACACCTTGACCTCGGGATCACGCAGCCCGGCGCGTTCGGCACAAGAGGCGACGATGTGCTGTGCCAGGACCTCCTCGGCCGGACGCCCGGCGCCGAACGAGGGGCGGACCTCCTCGTAGCGTTCCCACTGGGAGGCATGGACCAAGCGCAGCGCCAGCCCCTGGCGTGCTGCTTCGTCCACCGCCCAGTCGACCGCCAGCAGACTGGAGTCCGACCCGTCGACACCCACGACCAGGGGGAGTTCCATCGTCGTCACCGCCTTCGCCGTCCGGTTGCAGAGAGGCCCCGGTGATTGCGGACAGGCCCCTGTGAACACCGTCGCACCGTCTGCCGACCGCCGCGACACGCCGACCGGCTCCCGGCCGGGGCCCGGCACGCCGGGGCGGATCGCCCGGGGAACGGCTATTGACCGTCCGCGGTGATCCGACGGCCCGTGAGGCTCGTGGGCCGGATCGACACCCACATCTCGCGCTCGCCGCCCGGCCAGGGTGACGTGTGGGCACGCTGGGCGAGCCCGCGTATGGCGGCCAGGTCCGTCACAACGCAGGCCGGGCCGACGGCGAGGACGCTCCAGCCCTCGCTGAACGCCTCGTCCAGGCGGTCCACCTCGAACGCGACCTCGGTCTCCGCGGCCCTGGCGGCCACCGAGTCCGGCGCGGTCCGGAAGACGATGGCCTCGTCGACGACCTCGTAGTTGACCGGGACGACCACCGGGCGGTCGTCGGCCCCCGACACGGCGACGCGCCCCACACCGTGCGTGGAGAGCAGGGTGCGGCACTCCTCCGGGCCGAGTTCCTGGAACCGGGGGTGCAACAGCGCGTGTCCCTGGCCGGGCGGGCGACCGATGCCGCCGCCCAGGAGCGCGGTCACCGTGGTACCCAGCGCGTCGGCGAGCCTGATGAGAGTCCCCAGGCCCGGGTCCGCCGGGTGCTCCTCAAGATAGGCGAGATAGTCGGGCGACATCCTGGCGCGGCGGGCCGTCTCCACCCGGGTTATCCCTCGTCTACGGCGCTCGACGGCCACGCGTCGGCCGATGTCGCCGGGGTCCGCCGTCCCGGTGGGCACGGTGGCGGCGGACGTGGATTCCGGCCGCGTCTCTCGCACCAGCGCGGGATGCCCTCGCTCAAGGTGGCGGATGTGCGCGTCGGGACCTGGGAACACGAGCGTGACTTCATCCGTGTCCGACCAGCGCACGTCGTAGGGAGGCGTGCCGTCCTCGTGGTGGAGTCCGACGATCTCGCCGTCGCGGTGGGCTGCGCCGGTCGCCGGGCTCTCGACGACGAGTTGGTCGCCGAGGTGAGCATGCATGATCGCCACCCTCTCCTCAGAATGCCGTTGTATCCAACGTGCCACGTGTGCCGTGTCGCCGCATGGGACGGAAGCCGGGCATCAGGAACGTGGCGTGGGCCGCTTTCGGCGCTACCGCGGCTCAGGACCCGCCTCGTCACCCTGGCCGGCCTCAGACGGCCCATCCTGTCCTCCGGCCGCTGCCCGGCAGAGGTGTACCCATGCCTTCGATGTCGCATTCGGCGGGGTTGAGAAGCTGCTGGCCGAGGGCGTTCATGGCCCGGCCCGGCGCCAGTTCGTCGCCGATCTCGGGCACGTTCGTGTCCGCCGGGCACGCCGTTTCCCACGGGCCGTTCGGCTCTTGGCAGGCCCGGTCGGAGCGAAAGACCGGGACGGAAGGCGAGTCCACGGAATCGGGAGGCCACCGTGAACGAACACGAGAACTTCTCCGCGGAGGCCGAGGCCCGTCGGGACCGGCCTGCCCGCCCCCGGAGCCCCGGCGAGTCGCAACGGCAGGACATGCTGCTCCGCTGCTGTCTGGCCGCCGTGGCCACGGCCGCCGCCGGACACGCCGGCAGCGAGGCGCAGGCCCTGACGGGACCGGTGGGGGGCACCACCCGCTCCCGGCCTTCCACCGCCTTGCCACCGCCCTCGTCCGGGCGGGGGCTGGTGCGGGAGGCGATGGAGGTGCCCGCCGCCGCACTGCGCGAGGACCTGCCGTACCGCGACATCGCCCGGCTGCCGGCGCGCGACCAGGTCGGCGCACTCCCGGTGGTGGACGACGAGGACCTTGTCGTCGGCGTCGTCCCGGAATCCGATGTGCTCGCCAAGGTGGCCTTCGAGGCCTCCGGTCACCGGCCTGGACCCATGGGGCGGCTGCGCGAGCGACGGCTCTACGGCAAGGCGCGCGGGGAGACGGCCGCCGACCTCATGACGAGCCCCGCGATCACGGTGCTGCCGGGCGCGACCGTCGCCGAGGCGGCCTGGCTCCGGCGCTGTCCCGGCTGAAGAGGCTCCCGTCCCCGACCGCGACGGCCGCCTGGTCGGCGTCGTGCGCCGCGACGCCCTGCTGCGGGCCCTGATCAGGGACGACGCCGGAATTCGGTCGGAGGGCGAGAACCGGATCGAAGCGTGCCGCTCGCCGGGCGACCAGGACGCCGTGGAGGTGACCGTTCACGACGGGATCGTGGCGCTGACGGGGCGGATGACTCCGGCCGGCGCGGCCCGCCTCGTGGCGGAGGTGGAGGCCCTCGCCGACGTCGTCGAGGTGAAGAACCTCCTCACCGCTGCCTGACCTGGGGCTTCGGCCTGCCCGGGGCTGGCCGACAGCTCGGCCTCGGAGACCATACGCAAGACACGGCCAGGCCCCACACGCGGCCCCGCCCCGCGCCCCGACCGCGGGTTCGTCGAACTCGGCCCGGCGCGGGACCACACGACAGGCACAGAGCCGACCTGCGAGCGTGCGCGGGGAACGGTAGAAGTGGAGGAGGACAGGGGGCGGCAGGGACGGCCGGCAGCCGCGGCGCCGGTTCCCCACGGCTCCGGATTCCGTGTGCCGGATGGGCGATGATCCAAATGCGCGACGACACCGTTGGTAATGGCTCCGGAGCTCTCCCGGATCCGGCGGCCTCGGCCGTGGTCGATGCGCGGGGGATCGTCACGGGGTGGAGCCCAGGAGCCGAGCGACTGCTGGGCTACTCCTGCGAGGACGTCGTCGGACGTCCTGCGACCCGTCTCCTTGATGCGGACGCGCACATCGACGGGGGATTCACCGAGGCCCTCGACCGGCGAAGCGGTGCCGTCCTGCTCCGGCACCGGGACGGCCGGCGACTGGAGGCGTGGCTGCGCACGTATCCGTCGCTGGACGGCGAAGGCCATGCACAACGGCTCGTTGTGGCCACCGAGCCGGACGAAGCAGAGCAGGGCACTGCGACGACAGAGGAAGCCTTCGCCCAGGGGCACGTGCCCGTCATGGTGTACGACTCCGAATTGCGGGCCCTGCGAGCAAGTGCCGGCGCCGTTCGCGAACTGGCTCTCACCGAAGACCAACTGCGCGGTCGGCGGGTCACCGAGATCATGCCGCCCCACATCTGCCACTCGGTGGAGGACGGTATGCGCCATGTGTTCGAGACCGGGAAACCCGAGCAGTTCCACGTGCGGGGCAGGGCCCGGCCCGAGGCGCGCGAGAGAGTCTGGTCCATCACCGTGTCTCCGCTCAAGACTCCGGCGGGGCAGGTGCGACGTGTGCAACTCACCGCGCTCGACGTCACCGAACAACATCTGGCCCGGGAGCGACTCGCCCTGCTGAACGACGTCAGCACACAGGTGGGCAGCACTCTCGACGTGATGCAGACGGCCCAGGAGATGGCCGATGTCGCTGTGGGCCGGCTTGCCGACTTCGTCACCATCGACCTCCTCGACTCGCTGTTCCGGGGGGTCGAACCGAGCCCGTCCGCGACCGGCACCGTCGCCCTGCGCCGCGCCGGGCAGCAGTCCGTGCTCCCCGGTGTGCCCGAAGCGGTGATCCGGCCGGGAGACGTGGACTACTACCCGGAGTCCGCGCCGCCCGTGCGCTGTATGGCCACCGGCCGTTCCTCACGCCACCGGGCCCAGGACCGGGCGATCAGGGACTGGGGGGAGGCGGACCCCGAGCGGTCGAGGGTGGTCGGGACGTTCGGAGTCCACTCGATCATGGTCGTCCCGCTGCGTGCCCGCGGCATCACCCTGGGCGTAGCCGTTTTCACCCGCCACCAGCGCCAGGAGCCGTTTCAGGACGACGATCTGCTCCTGGCCCAGGAAATCGCAGCGCGGGCCGCCGTGGCCGTGGACAACGCCCGCCGCTACACCCTCGAACGCGGCACCGCACTGGCACTTCAGCGCAGTCTGCTCCCTCGGCGGTTCGCCACCCAGAACGCGGTCGAGGTCGCTCATCGCTATCGCCCGGCCCGTACCAGGGCAGGGCTGGGGGGCGACTGGTTCGATGTGATCCCCCTGTCGGGTGCGCGGGTCGCGCTGGTGGTGGGAGATGTGGTGGGCCACGGCCTGCGCGCCTCCGCCACCATGGGCCGGCTGCGGACCGCAGTGCGAACGCTGGCCGACGTCGATCTCCCCACCGACGAGCTGCTTGTCCACCTGGACGACCTCGTCGGCCACCTGGCGACCG
This sequence comes from Streptomyces sp. NPDC086777, assembly GCF_040702065.1. Classification (NCBI taxonomy): domain Bacteria; kingdom Bacillati; phylum Actinomycetota; class Actinomycetes; order Kitasatosporales; family Streptomycetaceae; genus Streptomyces; species Streptomyces sp. NPDC086777. Next base: position 48,361 of record NZ_JBFBJI010000013.1, read on the forward strand.
AAGAGGATCCCACTCCGGACCCCGAGATCGAGTCCGGTCCCGACGTTCCCACCGAGCTCATCGCCACGTGCCTCTACGTGCTGTACGACCCGGTTGCACACCGCTGCACGGCCGCCACCGCGGGCCACCCGCCACCGGCCGTCGTCACGCCCGACGGTACGGCGTACTTCGTCGACGTACCCCCTGGACCTCCGCTGGGCGTGGGCGGGCTGCCCTTCGAAACGGTCGAGTGGGAGCTGCCTGAAGGGAGTCTCCTCGCGCTCTACACCGACGGCCTCGTCGAAGGACCCGAGCATGACCTCGACAACGGCCTCTCGCAGTTGCTCCGGCGCCTGGAGGAGTCCGCGCACTCGCCGGAAGCCGTCTGCGACGATCTGATCCGGGCCTTGCTCCCCCCACAACCGCAGGACGACGTCGCTCTCCTCGTCGCCCGCACCCGAATCCTGGACGCCGGTCAGGTGGCCACCTGGGACCTGCCCTCCGACCCGGCCGCGGTGGCCGGAGCCCGCGTGGAGGTCGAGGCCAGACTGGCGGCCTGGCGGCTGTCCGAGGTGGCCTTCACCGCAGAGCTGGTCATCAGCGAGCTCGTCACCAACGCGATCCGCTACGGGCAGCCCCCCATCCAATTGCGCCTCATCCGCGACGGTGCCCTCATCTGCGAGGTCTCCGACAGCAACAGCACCGCGCCGCACCTGCGGCGTGCCCGCACCTATGACGAGGGCGGCCGCGGCCTGCTGCTCGTCGCCCAGTTCGCCGATCGCTGGGGGACACGTCACCATGCCCAGGGGAAGACGATCTGGGCGGAGATCGGGTGCTGAGAAGCGTGGTCCGCAGAGGGATCGTCCAGCTTCAGCTGCGGCAGGAGCACGCGTAGTTCGTCGGGAGTCTCCACCGCACTCCTCCCCCTGCCCTCGGCGCACGGGTCCGACATCGACGGGGGCGCTTTCCGCGCTGTGCCTCCCCGGCGGGGTACGGCATGCCGAAGCGGCGGTCGGCCGGTCGGCCGACCGGGAGGGGCTCAGGTGTTGGGCGAGGGGCTCGGCCGAGTCCGCACATCCCACGCGGGCGGGGTGCCACAGCTTGAAGGGCGAAGGGCGTACCGGAGAGTTTGCCCGTGGAACGGTCCGGGGAGCGAATCGGCGTCGGCGTAGGCCGTGCGTCCCGGTACCGGCGAGGCACTGCCCGGCTGGACGACCCGGATGGGCCGAGCGTGCTGGGCCGCTCCTGTGGTGGTCGGGAGCATGAAATGCGCTTCTGGGCGGTCGGCGTTGGGCGTGTCGGGGGCCGAGTGTCCTCGACGAGAGCCGGTTGGCCCCCTCCGGGGACGACTGCCACCGTCGCACGCTGTAGGTGCCGCGGGCGTGGTCCCCGCCATGCGCAGGCCGGAAGGTGAGGCGAGGTTCATGGACGAGTCGCTGTCCCTCGGCCGGATCGCCGGTGTCCGGGTCGGTCTGCACTGGAGTGTCGTGGTCATCGTCGCGCTGATCACCGTGGCGCTGGCACGCGGCCGGTTCCCCGCCGCTCATCCCGGTCACTCCCCGGTCGCGTACTGGGGTCTCGCCGTACTGACCGCCGTCGTGTTCCTTTTCTCGTTGCTCGCGCACGAATTGGCACACGCCGTGGTCGCCCGGCGCAACGGTGTCGAGGTGGAGGGCATCACGCTGTGGATGCTGGGCGGCGCGGCCCGGCTGCGCGGCGAGGCTCCCTCGCCGGCCGCCGAGCTGCGGATCGCCGGTGTGGGCCCCCTCACCAGTCTGCTGGCCGGAGGTGTGCTCGCCGGGGCCGCCGTGGGACTGGACGCGTTGCGCGTGTCCGGGCTGGTGGTCGAGGCGGTCGCCTGGCTGGGCGCGATCAACATCCTGCTGGCCGTCTTCAACGCGCTTCCCGCCGCCCCGCTGGACGGCGGCCGGCTGCTGCGGGCGTACCTGTGGCACCGCACCGGTGACCGGCTGCGCGCCACCCGGGGCGCTTCGGCGGCGGGCCGGGCGCTGGGCTGGTTCATGGTGGTGACCGGGTTCGCGGACGTGCTGTTCGTCGGCAGCCTCTCAGGTCTGTGGCCCGCGCTGATCGGCTGGTTCCTCATCGCCGCCGCTACGGCGGAGTCCCGCCAGGCGCAGCTCCGGGGCGTCCTGGCAGGCGTTCCGGTGCGTCGCGTCATGACACCGTCCCCCGTCACCGTCCCCGCCACGGCGAACCTCTCCGACTTCCTTGGCGAGGGGCCCTTCGGCCGCTACCGTCATGCGGCCTTCCCGGTGCTGGCGGCGGACGGTTCGGTCACCGGCCTGCTCACCGTGCGCCGGGCGGAGGCCGTGCAGCCGCAGGCGCGTGCGCACACGACGGCCCGAGACGCGATGCTGCCCCTCGACGACGTGGTGACCGTCGCTCCGGACGAACCCGTGCTCGACCTGCTGCCCCGGCTGCAGGAGAGCCCCGTGCGCCGTGCCCTGGTCCTCGACCGGGGCCGGCTCGTCGGCATCCTCACCGTCGCCGACGTCACCCGTGCCCTGACCTGGCCGACCCCGCCCCAAGGGCGGGGCGCGTCCGGTTCTCTCCCGTAGCCGAAGTGCTCGGTTCTCTCCCGTGGCCGAAGGCTCAGTCGTGCGCGACCACGGCGACGGGCGCGGCCACATGATGCAGGACGGCGTGGGTGACGTGGCCGATGTGGGCACCGCGGGGGCTGGTGCGGATCCGGCGGCCCACGACGGCCAGGGAAGCGTCGCGGGCAGCGTTGACGAGGACCTGGGCCGCGCTGCCGCAGCGGCTTGCCGCGATCACGTCGATGCCCGGGAACTTCCGCTGCCAGGGACGCAGCGCGTCCGCCAGAGCGGTGGCCTGCCGGCGTTCGAGTGAGGCACGGAGCTCCAGCCCGTGGAAGCGGAGGAAGGTGCCGGGCGGCTCGGTCCAGCCGTGCACGACCCTCAGGGCCGCGCCCCGGCGCGCGGCGGCGTCGAAGGCGAAGTCCAGCAGTGCCGCGTCCGTTTCACCGGTGTCCAGACCGACGACCACGGGCCTGAACGGCACGGCGGCGGAGGAGCCACGGGCGGATGTCCTCCGGTGCTCGCCAGTCGGCTGTTCCTCGGCCCTGATCAGGACCACGGGCCGGGCCGTGTGGGCGATGACGTACAGGCTGACCGAGCCGACGAGAAACCCGTCGAGGCCGCCGAGGCCGCGTGAGCCCAGCACAAGCAGTTCCGCCCCGTCCGCGGCCTCGGCCAGTGCGCCGGCCGGGTCACCGGTGACCCGGTCGGTGGTCACCTCGACGCCGGGGTGGCACGTGCGCAGCCGCTTCGCCGCGTCCTCGGCGGGATCCCGGTGGGTCCGGTCGTGCCGGGTCTCCGGGTCGGACGACGGTGCCGGGTCCCGGGGCACCGGCTCGCGGACGTGGAGGATCTTCAGGGGCAGGGCGCGCAGCCTCGCCTCATGGGCCGCCCAGTCGGCAGCGGCGCGGCTCTCCGGCGAACCGTCGAAACCCACGGTGACGGTGCGGGGCATGGTGTCCGCCTTCCAGAGGGGGGCCGACCGCGGACCCGGAAATCCGGCGGGCCGCGGCCCGCGCGGCGCTCGTGCAGCGGGGAGCGGGGATCAGACCGCGGTGAGGAGGTTCTGCACCTCGACCACGTCGGCGATCGCCTCGGTCTCGGCCACCAGCCGGGCCTTGGTCGCCACCGGAAGCCGGCCCGACAGTTCCACGATGCCGTGGTGCACGGTCACCGTGACGGACGTCCGGTCGCCCGGGGCGCAGACGGCGCGGATTCGGTCCTCGACCTCGGCCTGGATCCCGGCGTCGTCCCTGATCAGGGTCTGCAGCAGCGCGTCTCGGCCCACGGCGCCGACCAGCCTGCCCTCGTGGTCGGTGACCGGGATCCGCTTCAGCCGGGACAGCGCGGCGAGCCAGGCGGCCTCCGCGACGGTGGCACCCGGCAGCACGGTGATCGCCGGACTGGTCATCAGGTCGGCGGCCGTCTCGCCCTGGGCCTTGTCGTGCAGCCGCCGTTCCCGCAGCCTGCCGACCGGTCCGGGACGGCGGCCGGAAGCCTCGAAGGCGACCTTCGCCAGCAGGTCCGACTCGGAGACGACGCCCACCACGCGGTCCTGTGCGTCCACGACCGGCAGGGCACCGATGTGCTCGCGTGCGAGCAGCCGGGCGATCTCCCGGTACGGCAGGTCGTCGTGCAGGCAGGCGGCGGGCACGTCCATCACGTCCCGGACCAACGGCATCCCGGAGCCGGTCGCGGGTTCGGGGGAGGTCTGCGCCGGGGGCGGCGACGGCCGGCCCGCCGGCTGCGCGTGTTCGGCCGCCACGGCGGCGACGGCGCCCAGGTAGCGCACCAGCATGTCCTGGCGGGTGCCCTCCCCAGGGCTCCAGGGCCGGGAAGGCAGGGACCGTCGTGCCTCGGCCCCGGTGGAGAAGTTCTCGTGCTGGTTCACGGTGGCCTCCGGAGTCGTTCGGGTTGCCTACCGTTCCAGTCTTGTGGTCCGCCGCCGGCCGTCCAGAGCCGAACGGCCCTGATGGGGCGGCGTGACGGCCCTATCCGGTGCGGGCGCGGGCGAGGACGGTGACACTGGAGGAGCAGCCGACCGGCAGGAGGCCGGGACATGAGTCTGCGGGACTTCCTGGAGCGGTTCCGTCCGACGGGGACACCGGGGGCGGCCGCCACCGGCGTGCCCCCCGACCGGGAGGCGGAACGTGCCGCGGAACTGGCCCCGGCGCTGGCCCGGCTGACGACCGTACAGCAGGAGGCCGCCCGGATCCGGGCCGCCGGGGAAGAGGCCGCCGGGACGATCCGGCGAGAGGCCGGGCGAGAGGCCGCGGGCATCGTGGCGGCCGCCCGGGAACAGGCTCCCGAGGCACGACGCCAGGCTGCCGAACCCTTCGTACGGGACGCGCTGCGGGCGGCCGATGCCGTTCGAGCCGCCGGGGACCGGGCCGCCGACGCGGTGCGGGAGCGTGGTCGGGCGGGGCTGCCCGCCCTGGTTGCGGACACGGTGTCGCAGGCGCTGCGGGCGGCCGGGACGGGCGCGGCACCATGAGCGCCGGGTGGGTGGCCGGAGCGGTCCGGGCGCGGGCGATGGCCGACCGGTATCCGGGTGCCGCCGGGGCGCGGGAGATCGCGGGGTGCTCGTCGCTCGATGAGGCGCTGCGGCGGCTGGCCGGGACGCCGTACGTCAAGTACGTGCGGGAGGCGGCCGGGCTGCCTGACGCCCAGCGCGCGGTGTCCGCGACGCTGTTGTGGCATCTGAGGGTGCTGGCGGGCTGGCTGCCGCGGGGTGGGGCCCTGGTGCTCGTTCCGCTGGTCTCGGGGTTCGAGGTCGCCAACGTGGTCGCCAGACTGGCCGCGCCGGGCGGCCGCGGCACGGGCGCGCCGGGGCCGCCGTACCGGCTCGGGGCGCTGGAGACGGTCTGGCGGCGCCTTGCCGAGGCCGGTACCCCGGCGGAGCTGCGTGCCGTGCTCGCCGCGTCCCCGTGGGGCGATCCGGGCGACGACACGCCGTGGGCGCTGATCACGGGCATGCGGATGGCCGCCGCGCGGCGCACCGCTCTCGGCGTGCCGCAGGCACGTGACTGGGCCGTCGCACGCGCGGCCCTGCTGACGGCGCGTGAACTGTTCGTGCACGGCCGCTCCCTTCCGGAGCCGGTACGACGGGACGCGGCCCGGCTGCTCGGGGGACGGGCGCCGACCGCCGCCTCGTACCAGGAGTTCCGCGAAGTTCTGCAGGCGCCGGCCCGGCGGCTCCTGGCCGACGTCGAGGAGCCGCAGGAGCTGTGGCGGGCGGAGGTCCGCTGGTGGCGGTCGGTGCACGACGACGGGACCGCCCTGTTGCGGGACTGCCGGCATGGGCCAGGCGTGGTCGTCGGCGCGGTCGCGGTGCTCTCCGTGGACGCCTGGCGGGTGCGGGCCGCCCTGGAGTCGGCGGCCCGGGGCGGGCGGCCGGGGGAGGCGTTCGATGCCCTGGCCTGAGGGGATGACACCGGTCCGGATGCGCCGTGTGGCGGTGGTCGTGCCGCGGGCGGCGCTGCGCGACGCGCTGGTGCGGATCGCCGAAGCGGGCTGTGTGGAGCTGGACCGCGTCGAGGAGACGGCCCCGGGGCCCGCTGCGCTGCGGCTGCGGCGGCTTCAGGGGCGCGGCGGCCCGGAGACCCCGGGCCGTGCCGCGCTGGCCGTCGCCGCACCCGACCTGGACCGGCTCGAAGACCGGCGGGAGACGAGCCTGCTGGCCGGGGAGGCCGAACTGGAGGAACGCGCGCGAGGCGCCGTGCGGCAGGGGGAGGTGTCGGCGCTCGCGGGGTGGTGTCCGGCGGCCGAGGTGCCCCGGGTGGCCGAGCGGCTCGCGGCGGCGGGCGGTGCGCTGCTGCCGCTGCCGTCTCCGCGCGGCGCCGATCCGCCGACGCTGCTGCGGCCCGCCGGGGAGGTCTCCTTCACGCCTCTTGTGACGACGTACGGCACACCGTCGTACGCGGACCTCGACCCGTCGTGGCCGGCGGGCCTGGCCTATCTCGTGATGTTCGGGATCATGTTCGGTGACGTCGGGCACGGGGCCCTGCTGGTCCTCGGCGCGCTGGCCCTGCGCTTCGGACGGTCCCGGCGGCTCGCCCGGCTGCACCGCCTGTGGCCGTTCCTCGCGGGCGCCGGGCTGGCCGCGATGCTGGCGGGCGCCGCCTACGGGGAGTTCTTCGGGCCGACCGGCGTGCTGCCGGTGTTGTGGCTGGCGCCGCTTCGGAGCCCGGCCCGGCTGCTGGCGGCGGCGGTGGTGTTCGGGGCCGGGCTGCTGGTCCTCGCGCATGTCGCGGGCGCGGTGAACCGGGTGCGGGAGGGCGGCTGGGCCAGGGGGCTGTACGCGGCGTCCGGTGTGGCCGGGCTGCTGTTCTACCTGGGGCTCGCGTCGGCGGCCGCTGGGCTGGTCCTCTACGTGACGCCGGTCGCCTCGGCCGGAGCCGCGCTCGCGTGCGCAGGGCTGGCGCTGGTGGCGCTGGGGCTGTTCCGGAACACGGCGGGCGGCGGCGCGGGGGTCGCGGAGACGGGGGTACGGCTCTTCGACGTCGTCGTACGTACCGGTACCAACACGCTGTCCTTCGCCCGGCTCGCGGCCTTCGGCCTCACCCACGCCGCGCTGGCGGACCTGGTGTGGCGCGGCACCACCGGCCTGGCGGCACGCGGTGCGGCCTGGTGGGCGGGCGCCGTCCTGCTGTTCGCCGTCGGCACGGCACTCTCCTTCGGCCTGGAGGCCCTGGTGGCCGGTGTGCAGGCCCTGCGACTGGAGTTCTACGAGATCTTCTCCCGGCTCTTCGAGGCGGAGGGCCGTCCGTTCCGTCCCTGGCACGTTCCTCCGGCGGAACCCGCCGACACGCTCCCAAGAAGGTGATCACATGCTCGCCTGGCTGATCGTGCTCCCGGTCCTGGTGGCGGTCCTCGGTGCCGTACGGCTGCTGCGGCGACGCCGGACCAGACACGCCTTCCGCTGGCTCCTGGCGACCAACCTGGTCCTGCTGGCGGGCGCGTGCGCCGTCCTGGCCACGGCGTTCACAGGTCCGGCGCAAGCCTCCTCGGCACAGGCCGCGGCCGGGGGCGGCGGTGCGGGCGGCTCCGCCCTGATCGGGGCGGCCGTCGCGGTGGCCGGTGCCTCGATCGGCGCCGCCGTCGCGGTCGCCTACACGGGGGCCGCCGCGCTCGCCGCGCTGAGCGAGCGCCCGGAGATGTTCGGCCGGGCCATGGTGATCGTGGGGCTGGCGGAGGGCATCGCGGTGTACGGGCTGGTGGTCGCGATCCTGCTGATCGGAAAGGCGTGACCATGGGGACGGTGGCTGCCATCGGGGCGCTGACGAGTGTGGGCGGGCTGGCCCTGGCCGGGGTCCAGGTGCTGGCCGCGGAGCATCCGGAGGAGGTCCGGCGCGCCTGGCGGGAACTCCCTGGCTCCGTCGCCCTGGTGATCCTGACCGCGACGGCCGCCGAGACGCTTGGGGCCGAGGTCACCGCGCCGGACCCGGCGCGGCCGCTGACGGTGGTGATGCCTCGATGACGGCACCTGCCGACGAGCTGGATCCGGTGCGCGCCGAACTGCTCCGGGCCGCCCGGGCCGAGGCCGAGGCCGCGGTGGAGCGTGCGCGTGCCGACGCCGCGCAGACCCTGCGTGCCGCGCGCGCCGACGCCGAGCGAGTCCTCGCGCAGGCGCGGGAGCTGGGCGCCGGGGACGGACGCGCCGAGGCCACCCGGGTGCGGGTGCGCGCCGCCGAGGACGCCTGGAGCCGGGAACTGGCCGCCCGCGCGGAGGTCTACGCGGACCTCGGGGCCGCGGTCCGTTCCGTCGTACGGCGGGCCCTGGCCGAGGGAGCCGTCCCACCCGACCGTCTGGCCCGGACCGCTCGGGCGCTGCTGGGCGCGGATGCGCGGGTCACGGCCCTGCCGGGCGGCGGAGTGACCGCCGATGTGCCCGGACGCCACCTCGACCTCCGTGCGGACACCCTCGCCGACCGCGCGGTGGAAAGCCTGGGCGCCCGGATCGAGAGTCTCTGGGGCGGGCCATGACCGTTACGTCCTCCCGGATCCTGCGGGTCGCCGGCCCGCTGGTGGAGGTGGCGTGCCCGGACTCCGTGGCCATGCACGACCTGGTGCTGCTGGGAACCGCCCGGCTGCCGGGCGAAGTGGTCGCCGTCCAGGGGGAGACGGCCACCGTCCAGGCGTACGAGTACACGGGCGGCCTGGCACCGGGCCACCCCGCCGAACCGCAGGGCCACCCGCTGGCGGTGCGGCTGGGCCCCGGGCTGCTCGGGGGTGTCTTCGACGGCCTGCTGCGGCCGCTGTCCGGGGCCGGCGACCTGTTGCCGGCCGGCGGACCGCAGGCCGCGGTGGACCGGCGCGGCTGGGCGTACACACCACGGGTCGCCGAGGGAACGCGCGTCGCGGCCGGTGACACCCTCGGCGACATCACCGCCGCCGTGCCCCTGCGGCTGCTGGTTCCGCCCGGCCTCTCGGGCGCGGTCGGCGCCGTCGCCGCCGCGGGCGAATACGCCGCCGACGCCGTGCTCGCCACGGTGGACGGGCACGAGGTGCGCATGGCACAGACCTGGCCGGTGCGCAGGCCGCGCCCGGTGGCGGAGCGGGTGCCCGCCGAGCTGCCGCTGCACACAGGGCAGCGCGCCGTCGACCTGCTCTTCCCGGTGGCCCGGGGCAGCACCGTCGCCGTCCCCGGCGGATTCGGCACCGGCAAGACCATGCTGCTCCAGCAGATCGCCAAGTGGTGCGACGCCGACGTCATCGTCTACGTCGGCTGCGGGGAGCGCGGCAACGAGATGGCCGACGTCATCGAGGAGCTTGCGGAGCTGTCCGACCCGCGCACCGGGGGCCGGCTGTCGGAGCGCACGGTGACGATAGCGAACACCTCCAACATGCCGATGATGGCCAGGGAGGCGAGTGTGCACACGGGGGCCACGGTCGCCGAGTACTTCCGCGACATGGGTATCGACGTCGTCGTCATCGCCGACTCGACGTCCCGCTGGGCGGAGGCGCTGCGTGAGTTCGCCTCGCGGATGGGCGAACTCCCCGCCGAGGAGGGCTATCCGGCCGGACTGGCCTCACAGCTGGCCGCGTTCTACGAGCGGGCCGCGGCCGTCCGCACTCTCGGCGGCGGCACCGGGTCGGTCACCGTGCTCGGCGCCGTCTCCCCGCCGGGCGGTGACCGCACCGAGCCGGTCACCGCGCACACCGAACGGTTCGTGCGGTGCCTGTGGAGCCTGGACCGCGACCTCGCCTACGCCCGCCACTACCCGGCCCTCTCCTGGACCGACTCCTTCTCCCGGGACGCCTCCGCCCTGGCCGCTGCCCACGCGCGCACCGGGGACCCGGACTGGGCGAGCCGGCGGGGACGGGTCGCCCGGCTGCTCGCCGAGGCCGACCGGCTGGCCGACCTGGTCGAACTCGTCGGCATCACGGCCCTGCCGCCGCGCGAGCGGATCAGCGTGCTCGCCGGGCGGCTGCTGCGCGAGGCCGTGATCCAGCAGAACGCGCTGTCCCCGGCGGACGCCTACAGCGCCCCCGAGAAGACGGCGGCTCTGGTGACGGCCACGCTGACAGTGGTCGACCACTGCCTGGAACTGGTGGACTCCGGCACCGCGGCGGACGTCGTGGAGGCGGTCGACTTCACTCCCCTGCTGAGAGCCCGCGAGGACGCCGGCCCGGCGGAGACCGTACCGGTGGCGGTCGCCCGCGACACGGTGCTGGCCAGGCTCGCGGAGGCGGCGACATGAGCGGGCCCGTGGACCGTGTGCGCCGCGTGGACCCTGCGGACCCTGTGGGCCCCCAGGCTCCGGTGAACCCCATCGACCTCATAAGCTCCGTGGACGTCGAGTACACCGGCGTGCGGGAGCTACGTGGCCCCCTGGTGGTCCTGGAGGGCGTGCACGGGGTCGGCTGGGACGAGTCCGCCACCATCACCCTCGAATCGGGTGAACGACGGCACGGTCTGGTGCTGGAGGCCGACCGGGACCTCGCCGTGGTGCAGGTGCTGGAGGACACCGCCGGCATGGACCGCGGCGGCACCCGCGTCGCCTTCTCCGGCTCGCCCCTGCGCATTCCCGTCGGCTCCGGGTGGCTGGGCCGGGTGTGCAACGGGCGCGGCGAACCGGCCGACGGCGGGCCGCCGGTGCTGGGCGCGACCCGGGCGGCGGTGGGCGGTGCCCCGATCAACCCGGTGCGCCGGGAGCCCCCGAACGAGCCGGTACTGACCGGCGTGACCGCCGTGGACGTCCTCACCACCCTGGTACGCGGTCAGAAGCTCCCGGTGTTCTCCGCGGCCGGGCTGCCGCACCTGGAACTCGCGGTGCAGATCGCGGCGCAGGCGACCTGCGGCGGCGAGGCGTTCGCCGTGGTCTTCGCCGGCATGGGGCTCACCCACGCCGACGCGGCGTTCGTCCGCGCCGGGCTGGCGGAGCGCTCGGCCGCCCGGGAGCTGGTCCTGCTCCTCAACACCGCCGACGACCCGGTCATCGAGCGGCTGCTGACCCCGCGGATCGCCCTGACGGCCGCCGAGCATCTGGCGTTCACCGAGGGCCGGCACGTCCTGGTGGTGATGACGGACATGACGGCCTACTCCGAGGCACTGCGCGAGGTGTCGGCCGCACGGGGCGAGATCCCCGCCCGCCGGGCCTACCCCGGCTACCTGTACAGCGACCTCGCCTCCCTCTACGAGCGCTGCGGCCGGATCCGGGGCAGGCCGGGATCGGTGACCGTCCTGCCGGTGCTCACCATGCCGGCGGGCGACATCACCCACCCCGTCCCCGACCTCACCGGCTACATCACGGAGGGCCAGATCGTGCTCTCCTCCGAGATGTACGCGGCCGGTACGTATCCGCCCGTCGACCCGCTGGCCTCGCTGTCCCGGCTGATGCGCCACGGCGCCGGAAAGGGACGGACCCGGGCCGACCACCCGGACCTGGCCGCGCAGCTGCTCGCCGCGCTGGCCCGCGCCCGGCAGGTGCGAGAACTCGCCGACCTGATCGGCCGACCGGCGCTCAGCCGCGTCGACCTGCGCCACCTGGACCTGGAGGATGCCTTCCGCCGGCGGTTCCTCGCCCAGGCCACGGACGAGAACCGCACCCTGGACGACTCCCTGGACCGGGCCTGGGAGGTCCTGCTGACGCTGCCGCGCAGTCAGCTCGGCATGATCCCGGCCGAGCTGCTGGACACCCATCGGGCCCCGTGGGAGGAGACGCCGTGAGCGGGCAGGGAAGCCGGGTGCCGGCCGGGCGGGCCGGACGGCTGCGACTGCGCCGCAGCCTCGCTACCGCGCTGCGCGGAGCGGATCTGCTCGAACGTAAACTCCGGCTGCTGCTCGACCGGGAGCGCTTGGCCCGTCAAGCCGCGGAGGAGGCCGGCGCGGTGTGGCGGCAGCGGCTGGCCGAAGCGGACACCTGGCTGGTGCGCGGAGTGCTGCTCGGTGGCGAGGCGGCGTTGGCCGAGGCGGTACCGGCGGACCGCGCCCGGGTCGACGTCGGATGGGCCGCGCTCATGGGCCTACGGCATCCCGCGACCGTCTCCTGGACGGATCCCGTACGCACCCCCGAGGAGCCGACCCCGCCCAACACCGCACTCGCGCACGCCGGGACCGCGTACCGCGCGGCGGTCCGGGCCGCCGCCGAGCACGCCGCCCACCGGGCCGCCGCGGACCTGCTCGCCGCCGAAGCCGTGCGCACTCGGCAGCGGGTCCGCGCCCTGCGCCGGCACTGGATCCCCCAGCTGCGCGGGCAACTCGCGGCGGCGGAACTGGCCCTGGAAGAATCCGAGCACGAAGAGGCGGTACGACGCCGCTGGGCCGCCGCCCGCGGCGCCCGGTGACCGGGATCGGTGTCCGGCCCCATGCCGCGGCCCGCCCGCCATGGTGTTCTGTGCACCCGCGACGCGGCCCGGCTGCGCGCTCGACCGCGCTTCCGTCAGCAGGGTTGCCGTCACCGGATGCAATCGCGCCGGCGCCGTCTGCCCTGACCAGCGTGAAGTGGTTGTACACGGTGTTCCCGACGCCCCGTGCCACGAGCGGCACAGCCACCAGGACGACGACCGCCAGGAGGACCTTGAGCCTGCGTTCCAGCCGGTCCACCGGCCGTTCCAGTGAGCCCGGACCGACATCGCCCCGTGCCGCGCCCGTTCGCCGGGCGGGCCGGACCGGCGTCGGTGGCCGGGAAGACGCGGTGTCCGCATGGCACGGCCCTCCGCTTCGCAATCGTCGTACGCCCCACCGTCCTACGCCGCCGCCCCCCGGCAGGGGCCGCACGGTCCTCGTGTGTGCCGTTCGGCCCCCCCTCGGGCGGGGCACCCGGGAGGGACGCTGGAATGTGCTCGGGCGGGGCACCCGGGAGGGACGCTGGAATGTGCTCGGGCGGGGCACCCGGGAGGGATGCTGGAATGTGTGTGACGCTGAGCGTCCTGGCCGTGCGGGCAGGCTCGACCCGTCTGCGCCGGCCGGGTGCCTGTCTCGGCAGGGTGCGGAAGCGACGGCTCTGCGGGCGGACGGAGCGACGATGAGCAAGCGCACTCGTGATGCCGGGCGGGCCGTGCGTGCGCGCTCCGGCGCCCGGTTGCCGTCGGCGAGCCCGGCCCGTCGACGGGCCGCCGGGCCGGCGGCCGGTTCCGTCCGCCGGCGTGGGAAGGAACCCGACTGGCTGCTGCTGACCGACGGCACATGGCGGCACGTCGAGACGATTCGCGTGCGGAGTCTGTTCGGTTGACGCCGACGTGCTTGGTCCTGTGCGCCGGGACCCCGGGACCGCCGTCCGCCCGTCCCGCGAACCCGTCGTCGCGCCCGGCAGCGCCGGTCGGGCGGCCTTTCGCCGATCGGCCGGTCGCCCAGGTGAGCTCGCATGCTCGCCGTCCGCTCCGCAGAATGGTGCTGTACCAGACCCGCCACGCGGGGCCCACTGCGGCACGGGCGAGAGCGCCCCGACCGCGCGGTGGGGGGCCCGCATCCGGGAGGCACCATGCATCACCGAACGGTCGAGGAGCTCATGACGCGGCGTGTCGTCCGGGCACGGCCGGACACCCCGTTCAAGGAACTGGTCAGGCTGCTGGCGGAGAACGACGTCACCGCCGTGCCCGTGGTGGACGATGTCGGGCGCCCCATGGGGGTGGTGTCCGAGGCCGACCTGCTGCGCAAGAGCGCCGATCAGGCCGACCCGTCGGGCAGGACCCCCATCCCGCACCTGGAAGCCTGGGAACGGGCGAAGGCCGAGGGGGCCCGGGCCGAGGAGCTGATGTCGGCGCCCGCGGTGTGCGCGCGTCCGGAGTGGAGCGTGGCGGAGGCGGCCCGCCTCATGGAGACCCAGCGTGTCAAGCGGCTGCCCGTGGTGGACGAGGCGGACCGGCTGCTGGGGATCGTCAGCCGTGGTGATCTGCTCCGGATCTTCCTGCGCGGTGACGACGCCATCCGCGAGGAGATCACCCGGGACCTGCTGCACCGCACGCTGGGGCTCGAACCAGCGGACGTGGCCGTGGAGGTGCGTGACGGGCGGGTCGGACTCAGCGGCACCGTGGAGTACCGGAGTCTGGTTCCCGTCGTGGAACAGCTGTGCCGGGGCGTGGACGGCGTGGTCTCGGTCGCCGGGGACCTGACCTGGCGGAGGGACGACGCCCGGCCCTCTCCCTCCGGCGCCTGACTCCGCGTCCACCTACCTGGTGCTCCGGGCCTCACGGAGCGGAACCGGCCGCGTCCGTGGATCTGTCGACCAGGAACCGGCTGGCATCCGCCAGGGTGGTGAGTTCCCGATAGTCCTCCTCGTCGATACGGACTCCTGTGCGTTCGGTCAGCAGCTCCACCAGGCTGAGGAAGTCGAGCGAGTCGAGTTCGAGAACGTCACGGAACCTGTCGTCCGGCTGGACGGGGGTGAAGTCGGCGTCGGGCACGATCCGCGTGATCGATTCCTTGATCACCGCCGTGGCCTCCGCGTCGGTCAGGGGCTTCACAGGACTCACAGCTCCTCCGGTTTTCGTAGCAGTCGGTCGACCGCCGTGAGGTAGCGCGCTCCCACGGCGCCGTCCGTGGCCCGGTGGTCGGCGGCCAGGGTCGCGGTCACCACCGGGCGCACGCCGAGCATGCCCCCGGTCGCCCAGGGCCGTTCGACGACGGCCCCGAAGCCGACGAGGGCCACCTGGGGCGGATGGATGACGCCGTAGACGCTCTCCACGCCCTGGTCGCCCAGGTTGGTGACGGTCAGGGTGGCGCCGGACATCTCGCTGCCGCGCAGCCGTCCCCGGCGGGTGCGCTCGACGAGGTCCTTGAGGCGTTGCATGAGGGCGTCGGGCGGGAGGTTGTCGGCGTCGTGGATCACCGGTGCCAGCAGTCCGCCCTGCCGCAGCGAGACCGCGATGCCCAGACTGACCTCGGACGCGGGGACGAACGCATCGTTGAGCCAGTAGCCGTTGAGGCTCGGCACCTCGCGCGCGGCCAGCGCGGCGGCCCTCAGCAGCAGGGCTGCCGACACGAGCCGCCCGGCGGGTGGACGGCATCGGTTGACCCGGCGCAGCCAGTCCTCGGCTGCGGTGAGATCGATGGTGGTGGACAGGTAGTAGTGCGGGATCTCCCGCTTGGAACGGCTCATGAGCTCGGCGATGGCCCGGCGCATGGCGTCCGTACGCTGTTCCGGGCCTTCGGCGGCCGGTTCGGCCGCGGGTGTGCGCCGACGCCCGCCGTTCGGCCGCTGCCGCTCCCGGTCACCTTCCCCGGCGTGGGCGCGCACGTCCGCCGCCCGCACGGCCCCGCCGTCCCCGGTGCCCTGCACCTCCGTCAGGTCCACGTCGAGGTCGCGGGCGAGCCGTCGTGCGTACGGTGTCGACCGTACCCTTGGCACGTGGGGCAGAGGTGCGTGTTCCACGTCGGTGCGGGTGATCCGTCCGCCGGGGCCGGTGCCGTGCAGGGTCGTCAGGTCGACGCCGCGCAGCTCCGCCAGGTGCCGCACCAGCGGTCCGGCCCCGAGCACCGGGACGACCTCGGCGGGCATGGGCGGTGGGGGCTGCACGGGTCCGGCCGTCGGGGGTACGGGCTGTCCGGTCGGCCTGTTCCGGGTGCGCGCCTGCCTGCGGACCGGCTCCCGGACCGGCTGCCGTCGGGGTTGCGGGCGTCCGCGCGGTGCTGCGGCCGGTTCCTGTCCGGTCGCCGCACGAACGGGCGCCTTCGGCGCGGCCGGGACCTCGGTGACGGCCGTTGCCCGGTCCCCCTCGGCCCCCGCTGTCACCGAGGTCCCGGAAACGGCCGCCCGTACCCCCGCCCCGGCCCCACCCTCGATCACGGCGAGCGGGGCCCCCACCGGCACCCGGGTTCCCGCCGGGACGAGGAGCCGCCCCACGGTCCCCGACTCGAAGCACTCGACCTCGATGGCCGCCTTGTCCGTCTCCACGACCGCCACGACATCGCCCTTGCGCACCTGGTCGCCTGGGGCCACGAGCCACTCCTGGAGCACTCCCTCGTCCATGTCCGCGCCGAGTGAGGGCATGGTGAACTCGGTCATGTCAGCCCGGCCTTCCGGTGGCCGGCGGCGGCTCGCCGACCGTGCGGCGGGCGGCCGCCACGATTCCGTCGGGTTGGGGGAGCGCGGCCTCCTCCAGCCGGCGCGCGTACGGTATGGGCACCTCCGCGCTGCACACCCGCTCGACGGGGGCGTCGAGGTCGTAGAAGTGCTGCTCGGTGAGGCGGGCGGAGATCTCGGCGGCGAGGCTGCCGGTGCGCCAGCCCTCGTCGACGACGACGGCTCGGTGCGTGCGGGCGACCGAGGCGCCGATCGTGGCGTCGTCCAGGGGGCGCAGGGTGCGCAGGTCGACGACCTCCGCGCTGATGCCGCCGCTCGCGAGGTCGTCGGCGGCGGCCAGTGCCTTGGGCAGGGAGCCGCCGTAGGTGATCAGGGAGACGTCCGTGCCGGGGCGGCGGACGGCCGCGTGGTCGAGGTCGACGGGGCCCGCGTCGGCGGGCAGCTCACCGGTGACGTTGTACAGGCTGCCGTGCTCGAAGATCAGCACGGGGTCGGGGTCGGCGAGTGCGGGGGCCAGCATGTGGCGGGCGTCGGTGAGGGTCGCCGGGGCCAGGACCCGCAGGCCGGGGATGTGCGCGTACCAGCCCTCCAGGCTGTGCGAGTGCTGGGCCGCGAGCTGGCGTCCCGCACCGGTCGTCATCCGGATCACGATCGGGACCGGCAGCTGGCCACCCGACATGTGCAGCAGGGTCGCCGCGTTGTTGAGGATCTGGTCCAGCGCGAGCAGGCTGAAGTTGACCGTCATGATCTCGACGACCGGACGCAGACCCGCCAGGGCCGCGCCGATGCCGGCGCCGACGAACGCGGACTCCGACAGCGGGGCGTCCCGGACCCGGTTCGGCCCGAACTCCTCCAGCAGACCGAGACTCACGCCGAAGCAGCCGCCGTAGCGGCCCACGTCCTCGCCCATCAGGAACACCCGCTCGTCGCTGCGCAGGGCCTCGCGCAGGGCCTCGCGCATCGCCTCCCGGTAGGTGCTCTTGTGCGCCGACGTGGTGGCGGGCTTCGCGGCACGGGTGCGGGTGGTGGTCATGGCGGGCTCGCCTCCACCGGGCTGGTGACGTACCTCAGCAGGTCCTCGACGGGCTCCTCGGGAGCCCGCTCGGCCGCATCCACCGCGGCGTCGAGCTCGGCGGCCAGCCGGTCCTCCAGAGCGCTGCGGGCCCTCCCGGACAGCTCCTTCGCCTCGTGCAGCCGCCGGGCGAACCCCTCGACAGGGTCGCGCTCCTTCCAGTGCTCGATCTCGGCCTTGTCGCGGTAGCGGTCGGAGTCGTACATGGAGTGGGCGCGGAACCGGTACGTACGCATTTCCAGGAAGTGCGGTCCGCCTCCGCCGCGTATCCCCTCGGTGGCCCGCCGGGCGGCGTCCTCGACGGCCAGGACGTCCATGCCGTCGACCGCCCAGGAGGCCATGCCGTACCCGGCGGCACGCAGCGCGAGGTCGGTCTGGGCCTGGTGCCGGGCCAGCGCGGTGCCCATGGCGTACAGGTTGTTCTCGCAGACCAGCAGCAGAGGCAGTCCCCACAGCGCGGCGAGGTTGGCGGTCTCGTGGAACTCGCCCTCGGCGAAGGCGCCGTCGCCGAAGAAACAGCAGGTGACCCGGTACCGGTCGGCCATGCGGTCGGCGAGGGCGAGGCCGGCCGCGAGCGGCAGGCCGCCGCCGACGATGGCGTTGCCGCCGTAGAAACGGCGGCCGGCGTCGAAGAGGTGCATCGAGCCGCCCCGGCCGTGGCTGCAGCCGGTCGCCTTGCCGAACATCTCCGCCATGATCGCCTCGGCCGGTACCCCGCGGGCGAGTGCGTGGCCGTGTTCGCGGTACGTCGAGACGACCGCGTCGTCGTCCGTGAGCGCGTCGTTGACGCCGACGGCCACGGCCTCCTCACCGATGTACAGGTGCATGAAGCCCCGGATGCGCGCCGCGCTGTACAGCTCCACGCAGCGTTCCTCGAACCGGCGGACGCGCAGCATCGACTCCAGCAGGGCCAGTCGGTGCGCGGCCTGACGGTTGGGCCGGGTTCGGGTGGTGCTCATGCGGACCGCTCCGTCCTCTGCGGGGTCTGCTGCGCAGCCTTCGGCGGGGTCTTCGGCGGGGACGTGGCGCCGTGCGCAGGGTCCTCCAGGGTGGAGATGTCGCCCTCGGGAAGACCGAGTTCGCGGGCCCGCAGCAGGCGGCGCATGACCTTGCCGCTGCGGGTGTGCGGCAGGTGCTGGTCGAAGGCGACCTCGCGGGGCGCCACGGCCGGGCCCAGTCGGCGGCGGGAGAAGGCCAGCAGGTCCTGCCGCATCGCCGTGGTCGGATCGTAGCCGGGGCGCAGCGCGATGAACGCCTTGACGATGTTCCCCGCCACCGGATCGGGACGGCCGATGACGCCGGCCTCGGCGACCGCCGGATGCTCAAGCAGGGCGCTCTCGACCTCGAACGGCCCGATGAGGTGTCCCGCCGACTTGATGACGTCGTCTGCGCGGCCGACGAACCAGTACCAGCCGTCCGCGTCGCGCCGTACCAGGTCGCCGGTGAGGTACCAGCCGTCCGTGAAGGCCGCCGCGGTGCGCCGCTCGTCGTGCAGATAGCCCCGGAACATGGACGGCCAGCCGGGCCGAAGCGCCAGCTCACCCTCCACGCCCGGCTCCTCCAGCACGGTGACGTGCCCGTCGGTCATCTCGGCGCGGCCGTCCTCGCCGCGCCGCAGCACCGCGGCGGTCACTCCGGGCAGCGGGCGTCCCATCGAGCCGGGGCGGATGTCGCAGGCGGCGAAGTTGGCGATCATGATGGCGCCGGTCTCGGTCTGCCACCAGTTGTCGTGCACCGGCAGCCCGAGCACGTCCCGGCCCCACAGCACGGCCTCCGGGTTGAGCGGCTCGCCGACCGAGGCGATGAACCGCAGCGCGCCCAGATCGAAGGAGCGGGGCAGGTCGTACGGCCCGGTCCGCGGTGTCGTCCGCATCAGCATGCGTAGCGCCGTCGGTGCCGTGTACCAGACGCTCACCCGCTGCTCGGCGAGGATCCGGTACCAGCGGCGGGCGTCGTAGTCGCCCTCGTCCACCACGACCGTCACCCCGTGCATGAGCGGCGCCACGATCCCGTAGGACATGCCGGTGACCCAGCCGGGATCGGCGGTGCACCAGTACACGTCGTCCGGATGCAGGTCGAGGGCGTACCGCGCGGTCACGTAGTGTGCCACGGCCGCGTCGTGCACGTGCACCGCGCCCTTGGGGGTGCCCGTGGTGCCGCTGGTGAAGTGGAGCAGGGCCATGTCGTCCGGTGCGGTGGGCGCGATGGCGAACATGTCGTCCGCGTCGGCCATGAGCGCGTCGAAGGAGAGTGTGCCCGCCGACGCGTCCGCTCCCTCGCCGACGATCAGAACATGCCGCAGACCGGGCAGCCGGTCGCGCTGTCCGGCGACCTTCCTGCGGTACAGCTCCGCCGTGGTGACCAGGACCCGGGCGTCGCTCAGCCGCAGCCGTTGGGCGACCGGGTCCGGGCCGAAGGCGGAGAAGAGCGGGCACAGTACGCTGGTGTTCTTCAGCGTCCCCAGGACCACGGTGTACAGCTCCGGGCACCGCCCGAGCAGGGTGACCACCCGCTCGCCCCGGCCGGTCCCGAGGGCACGCAGCACGTTGGCGAAGCGCGCCGTGGCTCGGCCCAGCTCCCCGTAGGTCACACACGTCACGGAGTCGTCCCGCCCGACGCAGCGCAGGGCGACCGCCGTCGCGCGGTCCGACGTCGCGTGCTGGTCCACCGCCTCGTAGGCGATGTTCAGCCCCCGCCCGCCGGGCAGTCCCGCCAGCCCGGCCCGCGCCCGCGACCACGAGAAGCCCGCGCACTCCTCGTCGTAGTCACGCAGGTTGGGTGTCACCCGTGGCGGACTGTCCTTCCGGACGGTCTCCCCTCGCATGCGGCCCCTCCTTCCTACGGGCCTCTTCCGATCATCCGTCCGGCCCGCCTTTCCCGCACCGGGAGAGGCGGGCCCCCGGCACCGGATCGCCGGGACCGGGGACTGAGGGCAACCGCCTCGCGCGATCGGCGGGGCGGCGACAGCTCCGCCGGCGTGCCGGGACGTCAGGCGACGCGGGTCAGTGGAGGGCACTCCCAGGTCGCGTCGATCACCTCGGGGCGGGGCCGGTACATGCGCAGGGCCACGAACCAGGTGCCTTCCTTCGCGGTGGGCAGCCAGTTGGCTTCCCTGTCCTCGCCGGGCGGCTCGCTCTGCAGGTGAAGGGTGAGTCCGCCGTCCGCGTCCCGCCGGAGGCCGGCGCTGCGGTCGCCCACCGAGTAGCGGTCGGCCGGGTTGGGGATGAGGTTCATGTCCTCCCCGTAGGCGGTCAGCGACCAGAAGGCGTCGACCGGTGGCAGCGAGCCGTTGGGGAAGTGCAGTTCGTACCGGCCTTCGGGGGCCAGCTTGTTGCCGTCCGCGTCGTCGAAGTTGAGCAGGTAGACGGCTTCGGCCGGGTCGTTGGCGGTGACGCCGATCAGCGACTGGTCGGCGGCGCGCTTGAGGAAATCGTCGCCGAAGCGTCCCATCTGCGGGGGAGGGTAGCGCCAGCCGTGGACGAGGTGGGCCCAGTCGCCACTGAGGATCTGCTGTCTGAGCAGGGGCACGCCGACGGCGGCGGCCCGGATCAGGCTTCGTTTCACGGCGTCCGGCTGGGCCTCGACGTCGAGGCCGGGGCCGATACCGATCTGGGCGAACTGCTGGAGAAGGACCTGGTGATGGGCGGGCGGAGGGTTTTCGGCCAGCATCGCGTTCAGGGTCTTCCACGGTCCCAGGGGATCCTCCTCCGCGGGGATCGGCGCCAGGACGTCACGGCTCTCGGGGACCTTCGCGTCCGGCTCGCCGAACAGGCTGAGCGGGGTGAGCCGGTACTGCTCCTGGAGTTCCCGGACGCGTGGCACGTCGTCGGGGGCGCTGACCAGGGTGCGGCCGAGGACGAGGACCCAGGGGCTCGGGGCTTTCTTCAGCTGTCGCACCCCGGCCGGGAGGCTGCCCCGCCATTCCGGGCCGACGAGGGCGAAGCTGCCCGCGCCCGAGCCGGTGGTGCGCTGACCGACGTAGTCGAAGTTGTCGGACGTGATCCCCACCAGTTCGAAGGTGAAGTACCGGTCGCCCATGTCCGGGTGGGAGAGGACGACCGGCTCGCTGCTGAGGTCCACCCAGGCCACCGAGTACAGGGTGTCGTTGTTGGGGCAGCCGCCGTCGCGGTAGGTCGCGTCGAGAAGCCGCTCGGCGTGCCAGAAGTGGTTGACGGGCGCGTACGGAACCGTCGAGGGGTTCCGCGGCTGCGTCACCCAGTCGTGCCTCAGCTTGGCGTTGTAGATGTACGGGAATCCGTAGACGAACGCCTGCTCGCCCAGTGTGTAGGCGTACTCGCCGCGCCAGTCGTCCATGCGCCCGGTCAGGATCGGTTTCACCGCCTGGCCCAGCGCGGGCACGAGGTCCGGCAGCTGGCGTGCGCGCTCGACCGTGGACTTCGGATGGCGGACCGCACGCCCGGCGGCCCGTGCCACCGTGACCGCTGCGCCGGCCACGTCCTCGGGTATCCGCCGCCAGGCAGGGTGCTGTGATGGTTCGGACATGTGGACACCACTTCGCTCAACCGCGTCGAGGTCAGGATTTCCGGACCCCGGCCGCGTGGTCACCCCCCTCAGCGGCCATCCTCCCGCGTGTCGCAGGTCGACGCAGCCGGAGAAGTCCCGGCCATGTCACCCACGTCGGCGACTCTCCCTCCTGGGGTGCGGACGTCACTCGTAAGGCCGAACGGTGAAGCCGGCCAAGAGCGGCAACCCGGGCAGGCGCACGTGTTCGGGACCGTGAGGATCCGCGAGTACGGCGTCCGCGCACGCTCGACGTGGAGCTGCGGGAGGTGCGCAGGGCGACGCGCACATCGTCGTCGACGCGTACGGGACGGCTCGGCGGCCGTAGTGGTGGGGTGGCCCAGTGACGTGCCTCTCCTGACCAGGGGCAAGGGCGCGATTCCATGTCGCCGTACGGCTCGGTGGCACGCTCGCCGACCGCTTGAGACGATGGCCGGAGGACCGCCATGGAAGTGCCGCGTCATGCGCCGGCGCATGACGCGGCATGCTGGTCCGGCCCCCCTGGCTGCGGCCGGAAGCCGACCGTGCCCGCCCTTGCACACGTACGTCTCGTCCCGCCCGTAGAAGGCCGGAACCGCTGCCCCGCGGACCGGAGACAGCGGGAGGACTCCGTGCCGCCGTCCGCCGTGCCGAAGGAGGCCGGTCATGACCGTCGACCCCGATGTGAACGCCCCTCCGGACCGCGCGTCCGACGGCCTTGTCATGGGCAAGGATGGCGTGGCAGCGCTGGTGGACGTGCTGATCAGACGCGGGTTCACGGTCGTGGGACCCACGGTGCGGGACGGTGCGATCGTCCTCGCGGAGCTGCGGTCGGCCGACGAGCTGCCGTATGGCTGGGGCGTCGAACTGGAGGCCGGGCGGTACCGGCTGGTCGAGCGGTCCGACGGTGCGGCCTTCGCGCATGCGGCGGGCCCGCAGTCCTGGAAGCCGTTCCTGCACCGGCCGCGGGTGCGGGAGTGGAGCGCCGACCGGGTGGACGGGCAGCTCGTCCTCACCGCCGACCCGTCCGTGCCCCCGCGCTACGCCTTCCTCGGTGTGCGCCCCTGCGACCTGCGTGCCATCGCAGTCCAGGACCGGGTGCTGACCGGCGGGGCGTACTGCGACCCCGGTTACCAGGGGCGGCGCACCGGGGCACTGCTGATCGTGGTGGAGTGCACGGAGCCCGGCGCCACCTGCTTCTGCGTCTCGATGGGCACCGGACCCGCCGCCGGCCCCGGCCACGACCTGGTCATGACTGAGGTGCTCGACAGGGACGGGCACCGTTTCTGGATCCGAAGCGGCAGTCCCGAGGGCGCCGCGATCCTGGCCGAACTGCCGGCCCGCCCGGCCGACCCGGAGACCCGGGAGACGGCCCGCGCGGGTGTCGCGGCCGCCGCGGAGCACATGGGCCGCACCATGCCCGAGGCGGACCTGCGGGAGCTGATGGCGGGAACGCTCGACGCACCCCGCTGGGACGACGTCGCCGGACGCTGCCTGACCTGCGGCAACTGCACCATGGTGTGCCCCACCTGCTTCTGCACCACCACCGAGGACGTCACCGACCTCACCGGCGACCACGCCGAGCGCTGGCGGTTGTGGGACTCGTGCTTCGACCTGGACTTCTCCCAGGTGCACGGCGGCCCGGTCCGGGCCTCCTCCCGCGCCCGCTACCGGCAGTGGATGACCCACAAACTCGGCACGTGGTACGACCAGTTCGGCTCGTCCGGCTGTGTGGGCTGCGGCCGCTGCATCGTCTGGTGCCCGGTCGGCATCGACATCACGGAGGAGGCCGCCGCCCTGTACGACTGGACACGGTCAGGGCAACCGGCGGCGGAGTCACCGTGACCAGAGTGGCGCCCCCGCTGCCGTACCGGGTCGCCGGCACCCGGGCGGAGACGGCGGACACCCGGTCGATCGAGCTGGTGCCGGCCGGACCCGGACTCCCGCCGTTCGCACCCGGACAGTTCGCGATGGTCTACGCGTTCGGGGTCGGTGAGGTGCCCGTCTCGGTCAGCGCCCTGAGCGGTCCCCGGGGCGGCCTCGTGCACACCGTGCGGGCCGTGGGCGCGGTCTCGTCCGCGCTGTACCGGCTGCAAGCCGGGGACACCGTCGCGCTCGGCGGGCCGTACGGTACCGGCTGGGACCTGACGGCGGCCGCCGGGCAGGACCTGCTGGTGATCGCCGGAGGCATCGGACTGGCCCCGCTGCGGCCGGTCGTGCACGCCGCCCTGGAACGGCGGTACGGCTTCGGCCGGCTCACGGTCCTGGTGGGCGCCCGTACCCCGGCCGATCTGGTCTACCGCGACGAGATCGCCGGCTGGCGCGGACCGGCGCGGGTGGCGGTGACCGTCGACCGGCCGGGCGCCGGCTGGCGCGGCGCGGTGGGTGTGGTCACCACGCTCCTGGACCGCCTCGACCTGCGCCCCGAACGGACCTGCGCGCTGGTGTGCGGGCCCGAGGTGATGATGCGTCACACCGCCCGCGACCTCGTGGCCCGGGGCCTGGCCCCGGACCGCGTCCAGGTGTCCCTGGAACGGAACATGCGCTGCGCCACCGGCCATTGCGGCCACTGCCAGCTCGGCCCCCTCCTGCTGTGCCGGGACGGTCCGGTCGTCGGCTACGACCGCGTGGCACGCCTGCTCCTGGTGAGGGAGTTGTGACATGGCCACCGAACCCCAGCAACCCCGACTCGAACCCGGAGCGGCTCCGGACCCCCGGCCCACGCTCGCCGTGTGGAAGTTCGCCTCCTGCGACGGCTGCCAGCTGACCCTGCTCGACTGCGAGGACGAACTCCTCGACCTCAGCCGGCGGGTACGGATCGACCACTTCCTGGAGATGACCCCGGTCGAGGGCGGCTCAGGCGGGGAGCGCGCGAAGCTGGCGGGCCAGGGGCCGTACGACCTCTCCCTGGTCGAAGGATCGATCACCACCGCCGAGGACGCCGAGCGGATCCAGCACATCCGCCGTGTCTCCCGGTCCCTGGTGACCATCGGGGCCTGTGCCACCGCCGGGGGCATCCAGGCCCTGCGCGACTTCGCCGACGTCGACGACTTCGTCGCCGCGGTCTACGCCCGCCCGGAGTACATCTCCACACTGG
Source organism: Streptomyces sp. NPDC086777 (assembly GCF_040702065.1). Taxonomy (NCBI): domain Bacteria; kingdom Bacillati; phylum Actinomycetota; class Actinomycetes; order Kitasatosporales; family Streptomycetaceae; genus Streptomyces; species Streptomyces sp. NPDC086777. Next base: position 73,033 of record NZ_JBFBJI010000013.1, read on the forward strand.
AGACCTCGACGCCGATCTCCGCCCATGTCCCGGTCGACTTCGAACTGCGCGGCTGCCCCATCGACCGCCGCCAGCTCCTCGAGGTCATCACCGCCCACCTGGCCGGGCGCAGGCCCCGGATCCCGAGCCATAGCGTCTGCTTCGAGTGCAAGCGGCGCGGCACCACCTGCATCACCGTGGCCCACGGCACCCCCTGCCTGGGCCCGGTCACGCATGCCGGATGCGGCGCCATCTGCCCCGCCTATGGACGCGGCTGCTACGGCTGCTTCGGACCGTCGAAGCAGCCCAACCTGCGGTCCATGGTCGCCCAGTTGCACCGCGACGGGATGAGCGAGCGGGACATCCTGCGTGTCTTCCACACCTTCAACGCCACCGCGCCGGAACATGCCCCCGTACCCGAACTCGCGGCCGAGGAGCGGCACAGCTCGCGGACCGACTCGGAAACCCGCCCGGAAAGGCCCGCATGAACTCTCGCGGAACCCGTGTGCTGCGGCTGGACGCGCTGGCCAGGGTGGAGGGCGAGGCGGCCGTCCACCTGCGCGTGCAGGACGGGTCGGTCACCGGGACAAGGCTGCGCATCTACGAACCGCCGCGCTTCTTCGAGGCCCTCCTGACCGGCCGGGGCCACACCGAGCCCCCCGACATCACCTCCCGCATCTGCGGCATCTGCCCGATCGCCTACCAGATGAGCGCCTGCCAGGCGATCGAGAACGCCTGCGGAGTCACGGTGGACGGACCACTGGCGGACCTGCGCCGCCTGCTGTACTGCGGCGAGTGGATCGAGAGCCACGCCCTGCACATCTACTTCCTGCACGCCCCGGACTTCCTCGGCTGCGCGGACGTGGTGGAACTCGCCCGCGACCAGCGAGCGGCCGTCGAACGCGGCCTGCGGATCAAGCAGGCCGGCAACGCGATCCTCGAACAGCTCGGCGGCCGGCCCGTCCACCCGGTCAACGTCCGGATCGGCGGCTTCCACCGGACCCCGGCACCGGACGAATTCCGCCCCCTGGCGGACCGGCTGCGGCAGGCCCGGCACGATGCGCTGGAAACCGTCCGCTGGGTGGGGGCCTTCGACTTTCCCGACGCCGTGTGCGACCACGCCCTGCTCGCCCTGCGCGACCCCGGCCGGTACGCCATCGACTCCGGTACGCCCACGGTCGTGGATCCGACGCCGCGCGACTTCCCCCTGTCCGACTTCGAGAAGCACGTCCGGGAGGAGCAGGTACCGCACTCCACCGCGCTCACCGCCACCCTCGACGGCCGCCGTTTCCTCACCGGCCCACTGGCGCGGTACGCGATCAGCGGCCGTTGGCTGCATCCCGTGGCGGCCGACGCGGCGCGGGACGCCGGGCTGGGCGATCCGGCCGCGGGCGGGGTCTGCGACAACCCCTTTCGGAGCATCGTCGTGCGTGCCGTGGAGGTCGTACAGGCCGTCGAGGAGGCCCTGCTGATCATCGACGGCTACGAGCGGCCTGCCCGGCCCGCCGTCGAGGTCCCGCCGCGCGAGGGGACCGGTGTGGGAGCCACCGAGGCGCCCCGCGGCCTGCTGTACCACCGTTACGCCCTCACCGGAGACGGCACACTCACCGGGGCCCGCATCGTCCCGCCCACCGCCCAGAACCAGACGGCCATCGAGGAGGACGTCCGCAGGGCGGTCCAGGCACGCCTGGACCGCGACGGACCCGCCGCTGACGACGACGAACTCACCCACCTGTGCGAACGGGCCATCCGTAACCACGACCCCTGCATCTCCTGCGCCGCCCACTTCCTCGACGTGACCGTGGAACGTCCGTGAGCGGCCGGGTCGTGGTGGTCGGCGTGGGCAATCCCCTGCGCGGTGACGACGGGATCGGCCCGGCGGCGGTGGAGACGCTGCGGGGGCGGGTTCCCGACGGCACCGTGCTGGCGGTCAGCGACGGCGAACCCGCGAGGCTGCTCGACCTGTGGCGCGACGCGGACACCGTGATCGTCGTGGAAGCCCTCCGTACCCACCCGGCCCGGCCCGGTGAGCTGCACACCCTGACCTCGGCGGAGGCCGCCGGGCACGCACGGGCCACGGCGAGCACGCACAGCTTCGGCCTGGGAGAGTGCCTGGCCCTGGCAGAGGCCCTCGACCGGCTGCCGCCGCGACTCGTGGTGCACGCCGTCGAGGTGGCCGACGTGGGACTCGGCGAAGGTCTGAGCGACGTGGTGCGCTCGGCTCTGCCCGAACTGACCGACCGAGTGGCCGCTTCCGTACGACGGGCGTGCGAGCACGGTCATGGGCTGTAGGGCGCCCGCTCCGCACGGTCAGGTCAGTCCGCCGCTCCCGTAGGGGGCGTACAGGTCGAGGAGGCGGATCCGGGAGGCGTGCAGCCGTTGGGCGAGCACCTGTCCGACCCAGACCGCGATCGCCCGGCCGAACCCGGCGTCCTGGGCACACGCCTCCAGGACCGCCCCCGCGTCGAACTCCCAGGCCCGCACCGGGCTCATCGCCTCGGCCCCCAGATGCCACAGGTAGGGAGGGAAGTGCCAGGACCAGCCGACGAGTTCCCCCGGCCCGAGGGTCTCGACGACGGCGGGACGCCGGCCCGGCACATGGAGGTCCAGGGCGACGGTCCCGGTGCGCACGACCCAGAAACGGTTGGCGCGCACCCCCTCCTCGAACAGCCGGGTCCCGGCCGGGAAGGAGACCTCACGGGCGAGTCGCATCAGCCGCTCGCGGTGCACGGACTCAAGAGCCCTCGTCATGGTGGTCGCGGACGCCATCGCACAGGCTCCCTTCAGCGGGGCGGACACCTCCAGCCTGAGCGCATCTGCGGACCGGCACCACCGGTCGGTACGGGGGCTCTCCGGCCCGCGTGCGCGGCGCCGCAGCCGGCAGCGGCCACCTGCGGTACCGGCGGCGTGCGCGCCCGCAGCACCGGGAAGGCGCCGCCCGGACCACACCCGGTGGGCTCGTGGGCGCGTACCCGTCGTGCGAGGTTGCCGCCCGCGTCCCGCCGGCACACCTCGCGGTGGGACGGACCGGCAGGGCGCGCTCCGGCATCCGGCCCCGGAGCGAGTCGCCGACGGGAGCGCCGTCGCACAGAATGGATCTCACGACCGACAGAGAACCTCACCCATGCCCAGAGGGGGAGGGAACCATGAAGGTAGGAGTTCTGACCGGCGGCGGTGACTGTCCCGGTCTCAACGCCGTGATCCGCAGCGTCGTACGCAAGGGGGTCCAGGAGTACGGCTTCGAGTTCGCCGGCCTTCGGGACGGCTGGCTGGGCGCGCTCCGCGGCGACGTGATGCCGCTGGGTGTCCCCGAGGTGCGGGGGATCCTGCCACGCGGCGGAACCATCCTCGGGTCGTCCCGCACCAACCCGTTCAAGCACGAGGACGGCGTACGCCGTATCCAGGCCACTCTCGCCGCGCAGGGCATCGACGCCCTCGTCGTGATCGGCGGCGAGGACACCCTGGGCGCGGCGGCCGAGCTGAGCCGCCAGGGGATCTCGATCGTCGGCGTGCCGAAGACGATCGACAACGACGTGCCCGGCACCGACTACACCTTCGGCTTCGACACGGCCGTGGGCATCGCGACCGAGGCCATCGACCGTCTGCACACCACCGCCGAGTCGCACATGCGCACCCTGGTGGTGGAGGTGATGGGACGGCACTCCGGGTGGATCGCCCTGCACGCCGGTGTCGCGGGCGGTGCCAACGTGATCCTCGTCCCGGAGCGGCCGTTCGACATCGATCAGGTCTGTGCGTGGGTGAAGAGGCGCTTCGAGTTCCACTACGCGCCGATCGTCGTCACCGCTGAGGGGGCTGTGCCCAAGGAGGGGCAGATGGTCCTCAAGGACCGGTCGCTGGACGAGTACGGTCATGTGCGGCTGTCCGGGATCGGCGACTGGCTGGCCCGGGAGATCTCGCAGCGCACCGGCACGGACGCCCGTACGACGGTGCTCGGTCACGTCCAGCGCGGCGGCACGCCGAGCGCCTTCGACCGGTGGCTGGCCACGCGCTTCGGACTGCACGCCGTCGACGCGGTCAAGGACGGCGCCTTCGGGACCATGGTCGCCCTGAGCGGCACCAGGATCGTACGGGTCCCGATCCCCGGCGCCGAGTCGAAGACCAAGATGGTGGATCCGTCGCTGTACGACGAGTTCGGCGTGTTCTTCGGCTGACGCCCGAGGAGTGCCATGACGTGCCGGGGTGCCGTCGGCGTCAGCCGTCGTGCGGTACGACCGCCACCGGGCAGCCGGCGTGGTGCAGTACCGCGTGCGTGACCGGGCCCAGCCGGCCCTCGCCGCCGCCCCGGCCGGCGCGGCGTCCCACGACCAGCAGGTCGGCTCCGCGAGACGTGTTCAGGAGTGCCTCCGCGGGGTGGAGGAGGACGACGTCCGCGCGGACCGTCACCTCCGGGTACTTCTCCTGCCGGGTGCACAGGGCGTCGGACAGCCCCAGGACCTCCTGGTCCTCCCAGGTGGCGCGGTCCTCCTCGGTCACGAACAGCGTCCGGGGCGACACGGCCTCGGCGGGAAACGCCCATGACTGCACGGCCCGAAGGACCGCGCCGCGGGCCCGGGCTTCCCCGAACGCGAAGTCCGCCACCTCGTCGACCGGGCGGTGCGCGTCGAAACCCACCACCACCTGAGGGGCGGTCCCCGCCGGGCGGGCGCCGTTCCCGAAGTCGCCGGGCCGCCGACCGGGTACCACGACGACGGGACAGTCGCCCGCGGCCGCCACACCGAGCGCCACCGAGCCGACCGCGAGGCCGTTGAAGCCGCCCGAGCCCCGTGCGCCGACGACGAGCAGCCCGGCATCGCATGCTGCGGACAGGAGAGCCTCAGCCGGGGCTTCGGCGCGCTGCGAGCCGTCCAGCCGCAGATCCGGATAGCGGGCGGCGAGGTCGGCGATCACTCCTTGGACGATGCGTTCGCCCACGCGGCGCAGCGTTTCCCCGGCCTGGTGGGGAACCGTACCCCCGGGAAGCGGTGGAGCGGCGTGCACGAGACGCAGAGGGACACCCCGCAGCACCGCTTCCCGCGCTGCCCACTCGGCCGCGGCGAGGCTGTGCCCGGATCCGTCGACACCCGCCAGCACGGCGTGACTCATCACTTCCTCCTTCGCCACCGGGCCCGTTCACGCCCTCCTCCCCTGTTCCACGGCGGTGCCTTCGGCAGTCCCGGTAGGTGACAGGTTCGCCCGCTCGTGGGCCGTTCGGCCCCGGTGAAGGACCCGACCGGCTCTGCCGGACGGGCCGCCCGCGCGGATGATGGACAGGGAACCCGCGACGCGGCCGCACGGACGGTGGCACGTCCTGCTGCCCGCACGTGTGAGGCCGTCTCCATCGGCATTTCGCAGGACAGGAGAGGCGGAGACCATGACCGACATCCACGAGCTGCTGGGCGACGAGGCCAAGGACCTGCTCACACACTCCGCCCAGGGGATACCGAGGGAGGATCTGGTACTGCCCGGCTCCGACTTCGTCGACCGGGTCGTGTCCGGGACCGACCGCTCGCCCCGGGTGCTGCGCAACCTGCAGTCACTGTTCGACCACGGCAGGCTGGCCGGCACCGGATACCTGTCGATCCTGCCGGTCGACCAGGGAATCGAGCACTCCGCGGCGTCGGCGTTCGCACCGAACCCGCGCTACCTCGACCCCGCGAACATCGTCGAACTCGCCGTCGACGGCGGCTGCAACGCGGTGGCCAGCACCCTCGGTGTGCTCGGCGCCGTGTCGCGGCGCTACGCACACCGGATCCCCTTCATCGTCAAGCTCAACCACAACGAGTTGCTGACCTACCCGAACCACTACGACCAGATCATGTTCGGCGACGTCCAGCAGTGCTTCGACCTCGGCGCGGCGGGCGTCGGTGCCACGGTCTACTTCGGTTCGGAACAGTCGGACCGCCAACTGCGGGAGGCGAGCGAGGTCTTCGCCCGGGCCCACGAACTGGGCATGTTCACGGTGCTGTGGTGCTACCTGCGCAACTCCGCGTTCAAGAAGGACGGCGTGGACTACGCGGTGTCCGCCGACCTCACCGGCCAGGCCAACCACCTCGGCGTGACGATCGAGGCCGACATCGTCAAACAGAAGCAGGCGGAGAACAACGGCGGCTACCGCGCGCTGGGCTTCGGCAAGACCCACCCGCTGCTGTACGACAGGCTCACCACCGACCACCCGATCGACCTCACGCGCTGGCAGGTCGCCAACTGCTACATGGGCCGGGTCGGCCTGATCAACAGCGGCGGCGCCTCGGCCGGCCAGGGGGACCTGGCCCAGGCGGTGCGGACCGCGGTGATCAACAAGAGGGCCGGCGGCACGGGCCTCATCACCGGCCGCAAGGCCTTCCAGCGTCCCACCGCCGAGGGCATCGAACTCCTGCACGCCGTCCAGGACGTCTACCTCGACGACAGCGTCAGCGTCGCCTGACCAACCTGACCAAGCGGTGGCCGGAGGCCCGGCGTCGGCGCCCAGGAATCGATGCCCTGACCGGCAATCGACGCCCGTGCCGACCAGGGCGGGGGTGCGAGGTGGCCCCGGCGTGCCGCAGGCGCCGCTCGCCATCTTCCGGGGAGGGCGCCTGACGGGTGAAGACGTCCTACTCGACGTGGGTCCGCTCGTTGCGCCAGGCCACCGTCCGGCCGAGCGGGGTCCCGCGGTCCGGGGCGGCAGCCGACTCATAACGTCCGACCAGCGGGTATCCGCCCACCGCGTGGCCGGTCGCCGAGAGGTAGGTGCCCTTGACACAGGCACGCGAACGGAACCACCGGCACGGTCGGTCTCAGAGGACCGAAGGTCCTCCTGTGCGGGCCGAAGCGCCCCTCGCCACTCCCGGAGCTGAGTGCCACGGTGGAGTTCACCCCATGCGCTGCACGAGATGGCAGCCCGGTGAAAGGCGGTGGGCAGGATGACACTTCCTCTGGTGGTGGGCGTCGACGGATCGGACTCGTGTCTACTCGCGGTCGACTGGGCGGTGGACGAGGCCGAACGCCACGGACTGCCGCTGCGGCTGGTTCACGCCTCCCTGTGGGCGCGCTACGAGGCGGGCCTTCCGTCGGTGAGTCAGGGGCACCCGTCCGAGCAGCTGCTGGCGGAGCACGTCGTGGCCTCCGCGGCCGAACGCGCCGAACGGCGCAGCCCCGATGTCAAGGTCACCACCGACATCGTCCCTGAGGACGCCGCGGACGCTCTCGTACGCGAGGGCGACGACGCGTTCGCAGTGGTGACGGGATCACGCGGCCGCGGTGAGCTGAAGGGGATGCTTCTCGGGTCCGTCGGCCTGGCCGTGGCGGGCCGGGCGCACTGCCCGGTGGTCGTGGTCCGGGGCGATCGGGTGGGCCTGGCGGGTCGGCACGAGCGGATCCTGCTCGGCCTGGGCGAAGCCGGCACGAGCACGGATGCCGTGCGGTTCGCCTTCCGCGAGGCCGAGCTGCGTGACTGCACCCTGGACGTGGTACGCGCCTGGCGCAGGCCGGCCTTCGACAGGCGCGGCGAGCGGGTACGGGCCGGGGGACCGGCAGACGGATACGAGGAGGGGGCCTCGGCCCTGCTCCACGCTCAGCTCGAAGCCGCCATCGCCGAGCATCCGCACGTCCGAACGCGTCGGACGACGCCTGAGGGCCCGGCCGGCAAGGTCCTCGTGCACCGGTCGGCGGCCGCCGACCTCGTGATCGTCGGGACGCGCCACAGGAAGGGCCACTTCGGCCTCCAGCTCGGTCGCGTGAGCCATGCCCTGCTGCACCACAGCCAGTGCCCGGTCGCGGTCGTACCGCAGAGTCACTGAGTGCTTCCAGGCTCTGCTCCCCGACTCCGGATCCTTGCCGCTGACTGTCGTCGGTGTCGTGGTCGGGCGCCGAAGGGCGGGACCCGAGGGCGGACGGACGATGAGCAGGCGCACCCGAGTCGTCCCGCGAACCCGGTGCACCCGCTGCGGTGCCCGCCTGCCGTCGCACGGGACGGCGCGGCTGCCCGTCTCGAACCGCGCGGGCGCGACGAGGGCAGGACAGTACGAGCCTCACGCGGGACCGCGTGGGCCATCGGCGCCTCGTACGAGTGCCCTGCCCCCGGCACGGCCACGGAGACCTCCGGCACACGAGTCCGACGGCTGCCGCGGCTTACGCAGGCGCGGACGGAACCGCGATGACGGGGCAGCGCGCGTGGTGCAGCACTCCCTGGCTGACCGAGCCCAGCAGCATGCCGGTGAAGCCTCCGCGACCCCGGGTGCCCACCACCAGACCCAGCGCGTGGGCCGAGGCGTCGGTGAGTACCTGCACGGGATGCCCGACGACCAGTTCGTGGCGCAGGTCCACCTCGGGGTAGCGGGCCCGGCGGCCGGCCACGATCTCGGAGAGCAGCCGTCGGCACTCCTGCTGCGGCTCGTGCTCGTCGAAGGTCCTCAGCGGCCCGGTCTGCCAGACGAAGAGCGCCCGCAGGGCGGCACCGCGCAGGGACGCCTCCTCGAAGGCCACGTCGACCGCGGCGGCGGAGTGTTCGCTGCCGTCGACGCCGACGACGTAGTACGAGGGGTCCTGCGTGACGTGCGCCGGTTCGGGCACGACGACCACGGGGCACCGCGCGCGGGCCATGACGGGCACGGCGACCGAGGCGGACCCGAACACCTCCTGGGCCCGGCTCAGATGTCGCGAGCCCAGCACGACGGCCGTGGCGTCGCGGCTCTGCTCCCGCAGTACCCACACGGGGTCGCCTTCCGAGAGGAGCGGCTCCACGTCGAGCTGCGGGTGCCGGCTCGTGACGAAGTCCGCGGCCTCTTCCAGCACCCGTTTCCCGGCCTGGTGCAGCGCCTCGTTCCATGCCTCCCACGACGGAGGGATCTCCGGTCCCCGACGAAAGCCCCTGGTCGGGACACCCTCGACGTGGACCGGACGCAACGGCAGCCGACGACGGACAGCCTCGTCGGCGGCCCACTCCAGCGCCATCCGGTGAGCGGGATCGGGATCCACACCCACCACGATCGGACGACGGTCACCGGGCCGTGACATGGCCGCCTCCGGTCATGGGCTCGCCGGGAGCCGACGATGCCCGTGCGGACACGCCGACGGGACGAGGTGCGGACGTCAGATGCCTGATGCAGGCGTCCGGCCCGGGGAAGTACAGAGTCACCCGTCCGTCCTCGGCCCAGCGCACGTCGTACGGCGGGCTGCCGTCCGGGTGGTGGACTCCGACGACCTCGCCGTCTCGTGCGACGACTCCGGCCGCGGTGCCGCGTACGACGATCTCGTCACCGACACGGGCGCGCATCGACGTGCCGATCTCCTCGGGGCCGGAACCGGGCACAGCCCGGTCGCCCTTCTTCACCGGTGCGGGAACGGACATCGCCCTCGCCTCCTTCCTGCGGTGACGCGGACAGCGCCGCCGATTCCATTGAGCGCCACGGTAAGGATGATCCGTCAGTGGCCGTTTGGCTCCTGGGATGGGCCTGTTGGCCCCTCCGCCGTGCCCGGGGCCGATCACCGGGCGCGGTCGGAGAGCGCCGGTGCGCGGGAGACCGCCGGGCCCGTGGAGCCGGCGCGATGCTCGGGACCCAGTCGGGCTTCGATGTCGGCGCGCACCGATGCGGTCAGCGCCTCGAGGGCTGGGGAGCGGACCGGCCTGACGGGTTCGGGGTCGCGGACCCGGCGGGCGGCTGCGGGCAGAACGGCGATGTCCCCGCGGAAGCGCTCGCGGGCGTCCTGCCACCGGTCCGGCGATCCGGTTCGCCGACCGTCCCGCATGACCGTCTGCAGCAGGGGCCGGGCGGAGTCCGGCGGGTCCTCTCCGCACAGGGCTATGACGTCGGGCCGACCGGCGCGGCGGAAGACCTGTTTGCGGCCCGGTGCCGTGACTTTCGCCGAGGACAGCTTCATCACGGGGCGGCCGTCGTATTCGACTAGCTTGTAGGCGGCGTCCAGGTAGGGGGCGTCCGCGGCCACGCCCACCCGGGTGCCCACGGCGTACACGTCGATCGGCGCACCGGCGCGCACCAGCCGTTCCACGCCGTACTCGTCCAGCCCGCCGCTGGCCACGATGCGCACGTCGGCCAGCCCGACGGCGTCCAGGACGGCGCGGGCCCTGCGGGCGAGTGCGCCGAGGTCGCCGCTGTCCAGGCGGATGGCGCAGCCCGGGCCCCGCTGCAGATCGTTCAGGACCCGCGCGGCGATGCGCACGCCTTCCTCGGTGTCGTAGGTGTCGACGAGGAAGGTGACGGGCCCGGGATGGGCGCGCGCGAAGGCGTGGAACGCCGCCTCCTCGTCGGCGAACGCCTCGATGTAGGAGTGGGCCATGGTGCCCGAGGCCGGGATGCGCAGGGCGGTGGCGGCGGCGACGTTACTGGTGCCGGCGAAGCCCACCATGGCGCCGAGACGGGCGGCCTGATGGCCGGCCGACGGGCCGTGGGTGCGGCGCAGCGAGAAGTCCACCAGGGTGCGGCCCGGCGCGGCCAGGACGCAGCGTGCCGCCTTGGACGCCACCGCCGTCTGGTGGCAGACCTGGTTCAGCAGGTACGTCTCGACGAGCTGGGCCTGCGGCAGCGGGGCGGTCACCTCCAGCAGCGGCTCGTCGGCGAATACCGTACGGCCCTCCGGTACGGCGCGTACCTCGCCGTCGAAGGCGAGGCCGAGGAGCGGTTCGAGGTCCGGTACGGGGCGGTGCAGGGCGGCCGCGAAATCCTCGACGTCGGCCCGTTCCACGCGGTAGCCGGCGAGGAAGTCGAGCGCGGGTTCCAGACCCGCCGCGACGAGGAAGCCCCGTCCGGGCGGGAGGTCGCGGACGAAGAGGCTGAAGGTGGCCGGGGCCCGCATGTCCTCCCGGAGGTAGGACAGGGCCATGGTCACTTCGTAGAGGTCGGTGGTGGTGACGTCGGACATGGTGATCGCCGCCGGATGAGGTCGTCCCCTGGTCACCAGTCTGACCACGCGGCGGGCCGGACGAAAGGGGAGCTGCGGGCGCCGGACGCACCAGGGCCGGTCGGCCCTCGTCACACCAGGCCCTGGTCGGTCGGCGACGAGAGCCCGTCCGCCCGGCGCGGATCGCCGCCGGGCACGAGGTCGAACTCCACGTCCACCACTCCCTCGACGGCCCGTACCAGCCGTGCGGCCACGGGGACCAGGGAGATGTCGCGGACCCGGCCCGCCAGCGTGACGACCCCGTCGTGCACGTCCACGATGACGGTGGAGCCTGGTAGCGGGAAGAGGTACGACACGATTTCGCGCCGGACCTCCTCGGCGATGGCCTCGTCCCCGCGCAGGAAGACCTTGAGCAGGTCGGCGCGGCTGACCACACCCACGAGCAGCCCGGCGTCGTCGACCACGGGCAACCGCTTGACCTTCTCGCGGGCCATGATGCGCGCGGCCTCGGCCAGCGTGGTGTTCGCCCGGACGGTGACGGCGGGTGACGACATCAGGTCCCCGGCGGCCAGCGCGCCGGCCTTCGGTACGTCGCCGGGGCGCGGCAGCGCGTAGCCCTTCTCGGGGCTGTCCCGGAGTTGCTCCGTGGGCAGCAGGTCGGCCTCGGAGACCACTCCTACGACCCGCCCCTCGCCTGCCAGCACGGGCAGGGCGCTGACCCGCCACTCCTGCATCATGCCCACCACGTCCTTGAACGAGGCCGACAGGCCGACGGAGGCGACCGTGTGGGTCATGACATCGCTGACGATGTGCGGGTTGCTGAACATGGCGACTCCGTACGGTGTCGACGCCGCGTCAACCCGCGTCGTCGATGAGCGGCTCGATCACGCCTTGTAGTCGTCCTTGGACACCGTGCCGCTCGCCTTGACCACGTCTACCCCTGGCGGTGCGTCCTCGGCTCTCTCAAGCATGCCGTTCCTCTCTGCGCGCAGGTGACAGGCGGAACCTGGACCGGCGGGGGAGACGGGTCGTGCGGCTCCGCAGAGGCCCATCGGGCCCAGGAGCAGGCCGGAGAGGTCCCCGAGCCGGAATCGTCACCGCCCTGCCTCCTCTCGTGCCGGTTCCACGCTGCCGGCCGTTGCTCCGCGTGCGGTGGGAAGGGGATCGGGGGGACCCTCGATGGAGAGAGCGCAGTACGCCCGGCTTGCAGGCGACGTCCGGACCAGCCACCCCGTCGGACCCGTTCACCGTCTGTTCCAGCTTCCTACGAGACGGAGGCCGCCGCCATGAAACCAGTCGTCACCGTGGGCCTCGACGGCTCGACCGAGAGCCTTGCCGCTGCCCGCTGGGCCGCCGACGAGGCGGAGAAACGCAAGCTCACCCTGCGCCTGCTGCACGCGTGGCCACTGCTGGCGCCGGAACCGGCTCGTGTCCCCGCGGAAGTCGACCAGAACTACTGGGCGAGGCGTCTCGTCCACACTGCGCAGGCGGAGCTCCAGGCACGCCATCCGGGCCTGTCCGTCATCGGGAGCCTGGTCGCCGACGACGCCCAGAACGCCCTGCTTCACGCGGCGGCGGAGTCGGAGATGACCGTGCTCGGTTCGCGGGGGCTGGAGTCCGTCCAGAGCTACTTCCTGGGTGACGTCAGCATGCCCGTCGTCGCAAGGGCCGAGCGGCCGGTGGTGCTGGTCCGCGCCGGGAGCCGGGAGGAAGGACCGCCCTCGGCCGTCCCGGGGCGCGTCGTCGTGGCCCTGAAACTGCACGGGGCCTGCGACGACCTGCTCGACTTCGCCTTCCACTCCGCCGCGGCCAGGGGCCTTCCTCTGCTGGCCGTCCACGGCCGAAGCGTGCCGATCCATGCCCGTGTGCCCTGGGGTGTGGACCACGACGTCGCCGAAGAGATCAGACGGGACGTGCAGCAGCGGTTGAGCAAGGCGCTCTGTCCCTGGCGCGAGAAGTACCCGCTCGTGGAGGTGGCCGACGGCATCGGTCTCGAAAGCCCGGCCAAGGCCGTCGTGCAAGCGGCCGAAGGCGCCGCGCTGCTGGTAGTCGGCCGCCGCGAGCACCGTCATGGTCTGGCGCCCCACCTGGGTCCGGTGGCGCAGGCCGCCATCCATCACGGGCGCTGCCCCGTCGCGGTCGTTCCCCATGGCTGAGCCGGGCCCCCGCGGGGAAACGGTGCCGTCGGCGCCACCGCCGGATGTGTCCGTGCTCCGGTGCGGTGCCCGGAACGACGGCGAGCCGCCGCCGCGCGCGGAGGTGTGCGAGACCCACACCGCGATCGTGTTCTTCGCCGGCGACCGCGCCTACAAGGTCAAGAAGCCGGTGGATCCGGGGTTCCTGGACTACACCACCGTCGAGGCCCGACGGGTCGCGTGCGAGCGTGAAGTCGCTCTGAACCGGCGCTTCGCCCCGGACGTCTACCTGGGTCTTGGCGAGTTCCGCAGCCCCGACGCGACGGTTCCCGAACCGCTCGTGGTGATGCGCCGCATGCCGGCGGACCGCCGCCTGTCCCGGCGGGTACGGCAGGGGGCCGCCGTCGACGACGTCCTGCGGGCCGTCGCCCGGCAGCTCGCCGCGTGGCACGCGGTGGCGCCCCGCGGCCCGGACGTGGACGAGCAGGGCACGCGGGACGCGTTGTCAGCGCGCTGGGAGGCCAGTTTCACGCAGGTCCGCACGATGGCCGACGACGGCTTCGGGCTCGAGGGCGTGCCGGAGGCCGAGCGGCTGGTGCGCCGCTATCTCGCCGGGCGCGAGCGGTTGTTCGACGCCCGTATCGAGCAGGGGCGCGTGGTCGACGGCCATGGCGACCTGCTCGCCGAGGACGTCTTCTGCCTCGACGACGGCCCCCGCGTCCTGGACTGCCTGGAGTTCGACGACCGTCTCCGCTACGTCGACGGCCTGGACGACGCCGCGTTTCTCGCCATGGACCTGGAACGGCTCGGCGCCCCGGAGGCCGCGGCGTTCTTCCTCGCCCGGTACGGCGAGCACTCCGGGGATCCCGCGCCTCCTTCCCTGTGGCACCACTACGTCGCCTACCGAGCCTTCGTCCGTGCCAAGGTCTCGGTCATCCAGGCCCGCCAGGGCGCGCCCGGCGCGGAAGCGGCGTCCCGCCGACTTGCTTCCATGACCCTGCGCCATCTGCGTGCCTCCACCGTCTGCCTCGTCCTCGTCGGCGGACTCCCGGGCAGCGGGAAGTCCACCCTCTCCGGAGCCCTGGCGGACCGGCTCGGCGTCACCCTGCTCAGCAGCGACCGCATCCGCAAGGAGCTGGCGGGCATCCCGGCGGAGCAGTCCGCGGCAGCCGACTACGGCGAGGGCCTGTACACGCCCCGGTGGACGGCCACGACCTACGCCGCACTGCTCGACCGCGCGGGCGTCCTGCTTTCCTTGGGCGAGTCCGTCGTGCTGGACGCCACGTGGTCCGACGCGGCACGGCGCGAGGCCGCACGGCGCACGGCCGAACACGCCAGCGCCGACCTGGTGGCCCTCCACTGCCACGTTCCGGGCGACGTCTCGGCGGCCCGTCTGAGCACGCGCCCTCCCGGCCCGTCCGACGCCGGCCCCGGCATCGCCGCCGCCATGGCGGCCTTGGAACCGCCGTGGCCCGAAGCCGTACCGATCGACACCAGCGGCCCGTTGGAGTCCGCGGTAGCGCAGGCGCTGACGGCCGTACGGCCGTGGGGTACAACAGGTCAGGCCCCGGTCTTCCGCCGTCCCCGCATGGCGCCGGACTGAGAGGCACGGGTTACCGGGCCGGCCAGGAGCCTGCGGGACGACCGCGAAGCTGGGGGAACGAACGGCACCTCCGGCCTCGCTGCGCCAGGGGGCGGGACCGTGTCGGGCGTCGGGATGGGCTGTGCTGCACTCTTTGGGGCTGGTCACCCCCCGCGGTCGCGCGGGTGCGGACGGAGGGTCGGCCGTCCGCACCCGTCGATCGTGCCCCTGCGGGAGCGGCGGCTTCAGCCCTCGATCTCGACGTGATGGGGCTTGGCCGCCTGAGCCTTGGGGACGGCGACGGTAAGGATGCCGTCGGCAAGGGTGGCGTGCACGTCCTCGGCCTTCACCTCGGTGGGCAGCAGCGCCCGGTATTCGAATTGCCCGGTGCGGCGTGTGGCGCGGCGCAGGACGCCTTGCCGTTCGCGCTCCTTCAACTCCCCCGTGATGTGCAGTTCCCGACCGCTGACCTCCACGTCGATGTCCTCGCGCTTGATACCGGGCAGTTCGCACTCGACCTTGTACGCCTCGTCGGTCTCGCTCAGGTCGGCCAACGGCGCCCAGGCCATGGACTCCGTCCAGGATGGCGCGCTGGACTCCAGGAACCGGTTCATCCGCTCGAAGAATTCGTCGAACTCGGCTGTTATCGGCGGGTAGGTCCGCTCCAGCAGGCCGCCGTGCCGGTGTCGTGCGGGCAGAGTCATGAGGCTCACCTCCGCGAAGTGAACTCGAAAAGCCGTGTGACTCCCGCTCTCCATCATGAGCGGCGGATGCCCGGTCTGCGACTCGCACCGGCGCGGCACGGACGCGGTGGGAGGACGCGCTTCGGCGAGCCGACACCCCTGGCGACTGGGGTGGGCAGGGCGGCGGTGCCCCCGTCGGCGTCGACCCCGACGTTCGACGAGGGGGAACCGCCGCCAGTGTCCACGGATCGTTCGAATCCCGCCGACGGCTGTCACCTCGGGTCGGCCGGTACTGTCCGGCGATCGGCCGTCCTCAGGTGACCTCGCCGAGATCCTCATGGAGCCGTGCCGCGGCTTCAACGCTCGACGGCCGACTCGCGACAAGCCGGGCCAGGTGTGCTTCGAGGGCCTCGAGTTGCTCGGGCCCCATATGCGCCGCCCAGCGCTCGCGCACATCGTCGAAGAGCGAGGCGCCCAGCGTCATGATGTCGCGGCCGCGGTCGGTGACCCGCAGCCGTTTGAGGCGGCCGTCGCTCGGGTCGGGCTCCCGCTCGACGTATCCGAGCTTCTCCAGTGCGGCGATCGTCCTGGCAGCGCCCTGTTTGGAGACCGAGAGCCGGCGGCCGAGCTCCGAGGCCGTGTCCGCTCCCTCGCCGATGGCGCGCAGGGCGAACTCATGCGATGCGCGCACGCCCGGGTGCCCGCGGTGCGCCAGTTCGCCGTGCACGTCGTCCACCATCGACTGGAAGCCGCCGAGAAGCAGCAGCGCGAGTTCAGCGCCCGGTGAACGTGCCATGCGACGAAGCATACGAGAAACGAAGGTCGACAATCATGTTGTCGACCTATAGATTGACAACTATGTTGTCGATCGAATCTAGGAGAACGATGGATCCCATTGCCGGCGGCGCCACCATCCCGGGCGTCGAACACCACCATGTCAGCCTGAACGGGACCGAACTGCACTACATATCGGCCGGAACCGTCGGCTCTCCCGTCATGCTGGTCCACGGCTTCCCCGAGACCTGGTGGGTCTTCCGCAAGCTGATCCCTCTACT
Organism: Streptomyces sp. NPDC086777; assembly: GCF_040702065.1. Lineage (NCBI taxonomy): Bacteria > Bacillati > Actinomycetota > Actinomycetes > Kitasatosporales > Streptomycetaceae > Streptomyces > Streptomyces sp. NPDC086777. The sequence goes on from NZ_JBFBJI010000013.1 coordinate 89,303, forward strand.
CAGCGAGCACCACCGCGTATTCGCCCCCGACCTTCGCGGCTTCGGCGACTCCGCCACCGCGACCACAGCGCACGACAGTGTGACCGCGGCCCAGGACCTGAGTGAACTGATCGCGCGGCTCGACGCGGGCCCCGTCCACCTCACGGGCCAGGACATCAGCGGCCCCACCACGTTCCGCGTCACCGCCACACGCCCCGACCTCGTGCGAAGCTATGCGGCGATCGAGACCGGGCTGCCCGGGTTCGGTGTCGAGGCGCTCGCGGACGTCGCCCACGGCGGCGCCTGGCACATCGGCGTGCTCGCCGCCCCGGGCATCCCCGAAATGCTGCTCGCCGGACGAGAACGGGCATTCCTCGCGCGGTACGCGATCCCGTCGCTCTGCGTGACCCCCGACGCGTTCACTGACGACGACATCGACGAACTAGCCCGCTCCTACGCGCGACCCGACGCGTTCAACGGCGCGGCCGGACTGTATCGATCGATGCTCCGCGAAGGCGACGAAATCCGCCAACTGGCATCCCGGAAACTCACCACGCCCGTGCTCGCCGTCGGCGGCAGGTCGGCAGAGTTCACCCCGGCGACCCTGCGCCAGGTCGCCGAGGACGTCAGCGCCCTCTCCCTCGACGGGATCGGCCACTATGCGGCGATGGAAGCCCCCGACAGGCTCGCAGACGGCCTCCTGTCCTTCTACGAGAAACTCGACAACCTGGGGTAATGCGGGCCGGTCCACGATCACTGACACCCTGGCACCGCAAGACCCTAGGTGGGGCCACTTCGCCTCGCCACCACCCCTCAGTGCCCCGAACGCCCCTCAACCTGGGGCCAGTTGGAGTCGCCCCGGTGGGGCCGCTGAACGCCGTCCCAGCGAGGATCACCCACCCCGGGATGAGACCGGCAGCCCGATTGCGTGTTTGGGCATCACGGAGGCGTCTGTGCACATGGCGCACGAGCACGGGACGGCTGCACCGCTGGGAGGACGGCGCAGCCGGGCGGGCGGTCCCGCAGGATCCGCACAATCTGCGGGGTGCGCGGGCGCCGCCGGGGAGTCGGGCCCGCCGCGCCGCCCGTCCGGGTGGCCATCCTGCGGCCCATCCGGTTGCCGTCCGGCTGCGGCACGCCAGCTCCGCACCACCGGTTCCCCGAACAGCTCATAGACGCTCACCTGGGCAGGTCACGCACCACGACAGACACCACCGCGAGAATCACGGTGGCCACCGCGATGCTGACCATCACCGCGCGTGCGTTCCACGGCGGCAGCCGCTTCGCCGTGCGTTCATGCACGTCGGCATCATCGTGGCCATCCGACTCGGGCGGCAGCCGATACGCCCCCAGCGAGGCTGCCAAGGGCTTCGCATCAGCGTTGTGAGCATCCACGCACTGCCAACGAACGATCCGGCTCGTAGGCTTCGGCCGTGACCGAGATCAAGACCCCGACGCCCCGCGACGCCTTCGAGCTCCTGCTGGCCGGTAACCAGCGCTTCGTCGCAGGCACCCCCGAACACCCGAACCAGGACGCCGTCCGCCGCGCCGAGATCGCACCGTCCCAGCAGCCCTTCGCCGTGCTGTTCGGGTGCTCTGACTCCCGGCTAGCCGCCGAGATCATCTTCGACCGCGGCCTGGGTGACCTGTTCGTGGTGCGCACCGCCGGCCACGTCATGGGCCCAGAGGTTCTGGGCAGTCTCGAATACGGCGTGGACGTGCTGGGCTGCCCGCTGGTCGTGGTTCTAGGCCACGACTCGTGCGGCGCGGTCGGCGCGGCGTGCGCCGCCCTGGAAAACGGCATCACGCCAGCGGGGTACATCCGGGACGTCGTGGAGCGGGTGACGCCCAGCGTGCTGGCAGCGCGGGCCGCCGGACACGTTGAGCCGCAGGAGATCCTCGCCGAGCACATAAGGCACACCGTCGACCTGCTGCTGGACCGCTCCCGGGTGCTCGACGAGAAGGTCGCCGCCGGCCAGGCTGCCGTGGTCGGTCTGTGCTACCGCCTGTCCGACGGCAGCGCCCGACTCGTCGCCTCTCGCGGCCTCGACGCGGCGGTCCCCACCGCGTCCTGACCGCCCGGTCTCTGCGACGACCCGCAGGGCACGGTCGCGTTCGGGTACCAGCCGTATCTTCTCGCCCTTGGTCACTCGCGGGCTGTCGATGAACACCTTGATGCTCTGCGCCTGCCCGGCCCTTACCGGGCGATGGCAGGGGTGGTGGGTGGCTTGCGGGCAGCGGGCCGGATCTGCCAGCAGGGGGCTGAAAGCGAGTTCCCGTGTGAGGTGCCCTTTGGGCACAGCTTCGTGGGCAGATGCGCGTCACACGTGGGCGGTGCTGATACTGGCTCGCCGCAATGGCGCTCCTGCTCGGTGGAGACTGGCGAGTGCTTGCCGGTAGGAGGCGATCAGTCCTGTTTCCAGGTACTCCACGCCCAGGTCCTGGCAGTGGTGGCGGACGATGGACCGGGCCTTGCGCAGGTGTGGGCTGGGCATGCTGGGGAACAAGTGGTGTTCGATCTGGTGGTTCAGTCCGCCCAGGGCGAGGTCGGTGAACCAGCTGCCGCGTACGTTGCGTGCGGTGAGGACCTGGCGGCGCAGGAAGTCGGGGCGGTCGTTGCCGGTCAGGATCGGCATGCCTTTGTGGTTGGGGGCGAAGAGGCAGCCGAGGTAGAGGCCGAACAGGCCCGGCATCGGCCCATCCCGCAAGGTCACGGAGCACGTCCAGCAGCGACAGTCCGCGCTCGGTCACTGTGTAGTCGACCCGCGGCGGCGTCACGGGGTGCACCGTTCGACTGACCAGCCCGTCACGCTCCAGTGCCCGGAGCGTCACACTGAGCATCCTCTGGGTGATCGGGTTGACCAGCCGTCGCAACGTCCCCGTCACCCGACGGGACCGGCTCACAACGTCGCACAGGCCTACGCCGCTCTCGCCGTCGATCTGCGTGCGGGAAAGACAACGGTTCCGGGCTTCGACCACGCCCGTCGTGCAGCACCGCCTGCTCGACACCATCAAGCAGGCGTCGAGGACTCGCGCCACTCAGTCGTTCCTCGGCTGACACCGCCCGGCTGTCACAGGGACGAACCGTGAGGGCCCACATCGCCGGTGGGCCCTCACACGGAGGCGGGATCCGGCAACGGCCGCAACGGACTGTTGCCGGAACGAATCAGACCAGTCGGGCCTGCCTGCGGTATCGGCCGGGAGCCACACCGGTCACGCGCTTGAACGCGTGACTGAAGGCACTTTCCGAACGGTATCCGTACTGAGTTGCGAGCGAGGCAAGCGTGCGGTTTCCGGTGCGAAGTTCCCGTGCTGCGGACCGGATTCGCCATGTGGCGAGGTATTCGAGGGGAGGCGTGCCGACAAGTTCGCTGAAGCGCGCCGCGAAGTGCGAACGAGACATACCTGATTTGGCGGCCAGTTCGGCCACCGTCCACAGATGGGCGGGGTACTCGTGCATGAGGGAAAGCGCTGTGCCGACGGCAGGATCGGCCAGAGCGGTGAGCCAGGCCTGGCCGCTCGAGCCCTGCGCGGCGACATAGCTGCGGAGCACCTGTACAAGGACGATGTGCGCCAGACGCTCGACGATCAGGGCGCTCCCGATCTCCGGGGCAGCCGTCTCCTGGCGCAGCATGTCCAGTGCGGTACGGATGGCACCGGCCTCGCCCGTGTCCGCGGGAACATGCACGAGCGGTGGCAGCACGTCGAGGAGGACCGCCGCGTTGGCGGTGTCGAGTTGGAACCCGCAGCCCACGACGACCCCGTCCGGTGGGCTGTCTGAAGGGCCGACACGCACCGTGCCGCCCTCGACGAAGCCCTTGAAGACCTCGCTGCTGGGTTGAGCGGGGACCGCGGGATCGCTGGAGAGCCGATACGGGCGGCCGTTGCCCAGCAGATAGCAGTCACCCGCCACAGCTCGGATGGGCGGGGCGCCTTCGGTCTCCACCCAGCACTCGCCTTCGAGGACGGCGCCCAGCTTGATGTGCTGGTATCCGGCGAAGGAGATCGCCCATGCGCCGACCGCTTCCAGCCGTGCGAAATTCGCGCTGCGCATGTCCAGAAGGGCGAGAACATCGTTGAGGGGATCCATCGGCTCCCTTATCAGCGTGTGGCAGAGCCTCGTCAGCGAGACTTCGAGCCAAGTCAACAGTGGGGATAAGACAGGATAGGCCAGTAGCGAGTCCTGGTGATCCGCGGCAGGATGTGTGGACAGGCTGCCTCACGGCCGATGGTCGCAGTCGGCGAGGAGGGCAGATGGAAAACACAGCCCAAAAGGATACTGCTTGAATTCTTGCGAGGAAGGATCCTCCGCGCAATGCGCAAAGATCCTCGATGCGTGCGCCATCGTCCTCGATCACCGAATCGCAGGTCCCACGCCGACCCCGCTCGCGTCCCCGGAAGTCTCCATGGCACATCGGTGCACACGGTGACGGTGCTGCGAGGTTTTCCTGACGGACCCGACGGCATCGCGCGTCCGGCTGCCGGTTTCGACATCCCCGCGAAGGAGTTCCGCCATGTCGGCCCCGTCCGCTCCCACAGGGCTCGGCGGCCGGCGCCGAGTTGGTCCTCGCCGGTTCTGCCCCCCCCAGAAGTGGAGCGCACCGCGGAGAGCCTGACAGGGACAGCGGAAGTCGTCCTGTTGGACATCACCGACGAGGACTCGATCGCCGGCCTCGCCCAGCGGGCGGGCGCCTTCGACCATCTGGTCTCCCCGGCCTCCATCCCGGCCAACGGCCCGCTCGCCGAGTTGGAGTTCGAGGCGGTGCAGCGAGCGTTCGCAGCCAAGGTGACCGGACCTCTGCTGCGGGCCGGGCAGGAGGGCGGCTCGCTGACGTTCTTCTCCGGCTTCGCCGCATGGCGTCCGGCTCCCGGGCGCACCGTGATGGCCACCACCAACGGCGCCGGCGTTCCTGGTGCAAGCCCTCGTCGTGGAGGTCGCCCCGGTGCGGGTCAACGCCATCTCGCCGAGAATCGTCGACACCGATGCCTGGGACCGGCTCGGCGACGACAAGTCGGCCGTTCTTCGTCAGATGGCCGAGAGCAGCCCGGCACGACGGGTGGGAATGGTCGACGACGTGGAGCAGGCCGTGCTGTTCTCCATGACCAACCCGTACGTGACCGGCACGGTCCTGCACGTCGACGGCGGTGCCCGACTCGCCTGGCAGGGGAACGGCCTGCGCCGTCCTGCGGGGCGTCGAGACCACGACGGCGATTGCCCCCTGCCGGCTCGCCCCGCACGGCGAGGCGCGGTGGCCGGGGGTGGCTTGGGGGCATGGGCGACGGCTCAGGCCAAGTTGCCCGCTGGCAGACGCCGTCGCCTGGACGTGTCGACAGGGCGGAAGGCATCATGCAGAACCTTCCGGAAGACCAGCGGGCCCATCAGGACAGGTCAGCCGTCGCCGACGAGCTGCGTGCGGCGCTCGTGGCGTCCTTGTCCGAGGGCGCTCGCTGGGTCCGAGGCGCTCGCCGGCATCGTCTTTCCGGCCGAGGCGGCGGGACGGTCACGGCTGAAGGCAGCGGTGATCGGCGGATCGAGCACTTCGAGATCCCGCGGCACGACCTGGCGGGCGTCGCGGCGGCGCGGCGCTTCGTCCGTGGATGCCTGCAGCGATGGGACGCCGTGGAGCTTTCCGACACGCTGGAGGTGATCGCGTCCGAAGGGTGACCAACGCTCTCATCCACGCCGACAGCGCAGTCGATGTCCGCATGCGCGAGTACGAGGACCACATCCGGCTGGAGGTGCGGGACTCCGACGCCCATCCTCCGCTGCCGTCGGCCATGCCCGTCACCGACGAGGACGCACAGGGCGAGGCCGAGCACGGCCGTTGGTCTGCTGATCATGGAAAGCCTGGCCACCGTCTGGGGGAGTTCGCCCCACGGCCGGGGAAAGACGGTGTGGATGGAACTGGAGCACCAGAAAAGAGACCACTACGCCTGACCGGGCACGCGACCGACAAAATGAGCGGTGCGACCAGGACACCCTCGGCTCTTTCATTCGAGTATTCGGCATCCATATTTCTTGCGCGAGAGTCCGAGGGGAGGCCGTTTTCGAATCCTCCGTCGTACTCTACGAACGGGACGGGATCAACGGCGATATAGCGTATAGCGCCGTTTTCGTGACGGGAACCCCGTACCGAATCCCTGAAGTTTCCGATGGAGGTTTTCCATGACGTCGTTCTCCACGCCGCCCAAATTCATCTCGCCGACCATACTGCCATCCGAGGAGCAGAAGGCCGTGTGGTTCCTGGGGGCTCTGGTCACGCAGCGCGTGTCGTCCGAGAGCACCGGCGGCACCCTGGCGGTGCTGGAGCACCGCGGCGAGCGCGGTTACAGCAGTCCGCTGCACCGTCACGACAACGACGACGAGACCTTCCTCGTGCTGGACGGCGAGCTGCGGGTGGAGGTCGACGGCGAGAGGCGGAGCGCCGGTCCAGGCAGCATCGCCGTCCTGCCGAAGGCCCGGCCTCACGCATTCGTCGTCACCAGCCCGACGGCTCGCTTCCTCACCCTGCACACCCCCGGCGGCTTCGATACCTTCACCCTTCAGGCCGGATCGGAAGCGAAGCCCCCGTACCTGGTAACGCCTTCCGGCCTTCCTCCGCTGGACCCGGCCGAGCTGGCCCGGGCCGCCGCGGCGTTCGGCATCGAGATCCTCGGTCCGCCGCCCACCGCCTGAGCTCGGCGTCCGAGCGAGAAGGCCGCCTCCACGCGGGAACAAACGACTGCCGCCCCGGTGCTCAGGAAGGCATGCCCTGGTCATCGTTGATTGCTCTTCTCACTGTCTGGCTCCTTGCGCTCGCCAGCCCGGGACCAGACTTTCTGGCAGTCACGCACGCCGCGATGGCACGATCGCGACGGGACGCCAAGTGGGTGGGTCTCGGTGTGACGAGTGCAAACACCCTGTGGATCTTCGGCAGCCTCGCGGGAGTCACCGTGCTCCTGACGCGGGTACAGGTCGTCTACGAGACCATCCGCATCGCCGGCGCTCTGTACCTGCTCTACCTGAGCTTCCAGATGTTGCGCTCGATCAGGCGGCGAGGAGAGTCGGTGCCGGCCGCCGCCGTCGTCAAGGCCGAGCCCCGTTCGCGAGCGGCCGCCTGGCGCGTCGGCGCCCTGACGAACTTGGGCAATCCCAAGGTCGCGGTCTTCTTCACGAGTGTCTTCGCGGCGATTCTCCCCGCCGACCTCGGCTGGGGACAGCGCATTGCCGCCGGTCTTTCCCTCGCGGTCATGGCAGCGGCCTGGTTCTCGGTCGTCCTCGCCCGAGTGTTCTCCCTGCCCAAGATCGCCGCGGGATACCATCGGGCGCGCCGCTACATCGACGGCGTGACCGGAGTGGTCCTCGCCGGACTCGCCGTCCGTATCGGCATCGAGGGCTGACAACCTCCCGAGGACGATGAACGCCCCGCGGCCGACCGCACCCCGTCGCAGCGGCCATGCCTTGGGCCCGGATCGACCGGAGCCTGATTGCCTTCCCGAACAAAGACGTACTAGTCTGTCCGATTAGGGAGGAGCGATCATGGCAACCCAGATCCGCAAGACGAAGTCCGAGGAGAGGATCCTCGCCGCTGCGGCGGACCTGTTCTACGCCCACGGCCTTCGCGGTGTGGGCATCGATCAGGTCATCGAGGTGTCAGGAGTCGCGAAGTCCACCCTGTACGCACACTTCCGCACCAAGGAACAACTGGTGGCGGAGTATCTCCGCAGGACGGACACCTCATGGCTGGCGCAGCTGTCCGCAGCGGCCGAGCGCGCTGGGGACGATCCGCGCGAACAACTGGTGGGCCTGTTCGACGCACTCACCGACGCTTTTGATCGTCACGGCTTCTTCGGTTGCCCGTTCGTGAGCGCGGCGGTGGAGGCCGAAGCAGGTTCGGAAGCGCACGCCGTGACCGAACAGCACTCGGTGCACCGGCAGGACTGGCTCACGGAGCTCGCCACGCGCGCCGGAGCCGCGGACGCCGCGAGTCTGGCCCGGCACATCGGCCTCCTCATCGACGGCGCTCTGACATCGGGCCGGCTGCTGCAGGACCGAGCCGTCGTGGGCGAGGCCAAGACGGCGGCGAAGCTGCTGGTGGCCGCGCACATCCCGGTCACCGTCTGATCTCTTAGCATCCGCTCGGCACGCGCCCGCGGTGGGCCGGCGGCCGCCCCTCACACCGGTCATCGTCGAACGGCCGCATGTCACCGACGCCGTGACGCCGAGCCGAACCGTCCCTTGAGCACCCGCACGGTCGCAGCGCGCCACGGCCCGCTCGTCTTTCCGAGCCCGCGGTGATGCCTCCGCTTGTGCCGGGTTGGCACGGCGCAGCCCTTTCAAGGGCGCCAGATGCGCTCAGGTGCACCCGAAAGCGCGGGTCCGTCTCTTCTCACTGCGCGGCTGCGCCACGACGGCCCCCTCGGCCACCCTCGCTCGCCCACGGACACCGTTGCCCGAAGCGCATGGGACCGCGATCACCCCTCAGGGCTGCCTCCGCCGCGGACCGCTTGCTTCCCTTAATCAAACGAACTAGTCTGTCCGATTAAGGGGAACTGGTCGCGTCGCCCTACCCGACACGGGTTCCCGACGCACATCCGAAGGCGACACCAATGCGTGCAGTAGTCCTGGAAGAGTTCGGCGCCCCCATGGTGCTGAAGGAGATCGCAAAGCCCGTGGCCGGTCCCGGCCAGGTGCTGGTGCGAATCGAGGCGAGCGGCGTCAACCCGCTCGACATCAAGATCGCTGCCGGTCAGGCAGCGCACGCCAAGCGCACTCCCCCGGCGGTGCTCGGCCTGGACATGGCCGGCGTGGTGGAGCAGGTCGGTCCGGGTGTCAGTGGGTTCGCCCCGGGCGACGAGGTCTACGGGATGACCGGCGGTGTCGGCGACCTGCAGGGCTCGCTCGCCCAGTACGCAGCGGTCGACGCGCGCCTGCTGGCCCACAAGCCGAAGTCTCTCGACATGCGCCAGGCAGCCGCACTCCCGCTGGTGACCATCACGGCATGGGAGGGCCTCATCGACAGGGCGCAGGTCGGCGTCGGCCGCAAGGTCCTGATCCACGGTGGGGCCGGCGGTGTCGGGCACGTGGGTATCCAGATAGCACGTGCACGTGGCGCCGAGGTCTTCGGGACCGATGCCCCGCACCGCCTCAAGGCCGTCGAAGCGCTCGGAGCGACCGCCATCGACTACACCGCCGAGACGCCGGACCAGTACGTCGCCCGCCTCACCGATGGTGAGGGCTTCGACATCGTCTATGACACCGTCGGCGGCCCGGTCCTCGACGCGTCCTTCGCCATCGTGCGGACCTACACCGGCCACGTGCTCAGTTCCCTGGGCTGGGGAACCCACAGCATCGCCCCCCTGTCCTTCCGCGGCGCGACCTACTCCGGCGTCTTCACCCTGGCGCCCATGCTGACCGGCCGCGCCCGCGATCACCACGGTGAGATCCTGCGCGAGATCACCGGCCTGGTGGACGCGGGCAAGCTCACGCCGACGCTGGACCCCCGCCACTTCTCCCTCGCCGACACAACGGATGCGCACACCGCCGTGGCGGACGGAAGCGCCACCGGCAAGATCGTCGTCAGCATCGGCCACTAGTCTTCTGAGTCAGGAATTCTGTTCAGATAACTGGCGAGGCGTTCGAGGATCTCGTCCGCCGTCTTCGTCCAGACGTAAGGCTTCGGGTCGGTGTTCCAGGCGGCGATCCAGTTGCGGATGTCCTTCTCCAGGGCTTGGACGGACCTGTGGACGTCTCGCCGTATCTGTTTGTTGGTCAGTTCGGCGGACCATCGCTCGACGAGCTTCAGCCAGGACGAGCCGGTCGGTGTGAAGTGCAGGTGGAAGCGGGGGTGGGTCAGGAGCCACTTCTTGATGGCGGGGGTCTTGTGGGTGGCGTAGTTCTCGCAGACCAGGTGGACATCCAGGCCGGCAGGCACCTCTTTGTCGAGCTTGATCAAGAACTTCTTGAACTCCTCGGCCCGATGCCGACGGTGCAGGGAGCCGATGACCTTTCCGGTGGCGACCTCAAGAGCCGCGAACAGGGTGGTGGTGCCGGCCCGGACGTAGTCATGCGTCGCCCGCTCGGGAACCCCGGGCATCATCGGCAATACGGGCTGGGACCGGTCCAGGGCCTGGATCTGCGACTTCTCGTCGACACAGAACACCAAGGCCCGCTCTGGCGGGTCCAGGTAGAGGCCGACGACATCGTGGACCTTGTCGACGAAGTACGGGTCAGTCGACAGCTTGAAGGTCTCCGATCGGTGCGGCTGCAGTCCGAAGGCCCGCCAGATCCGTGACACGGACGACTGTGAGAGGCCCATCTCGTTGGCCATAGACCGCGTCGACCAGTGCGTCGCGTTCTTCGGAGTGGATTCCAGTGTCCTGGCGATCACCGCGGCGACCTGTTCGTCCGTCACTGCCCTGGGGCCGCCCGGACGTGGCATGTCTCCGAGACCGGCGATCCGGTACTGCACGAACCGGGCCCGCCAGCGGCCCACCGCATGAGGCGTGGAGCCGAGTTCAGCAGCCACGTCCTTGTTGGACGCACCCTCGGCGCAGGCCAGGATGATCCGACACCGCAATGCCCATGCCTGCGGCGTGGAATGCCGCCGCACCCACCCCTCGAGTGCGGCCCGTTCCTCGTCCGACAGCGTCAACTCGCCCTTCGGCCGCCCCGTCCGCGCCGTGGAGCAAGCCTATACATCTGAACAGAATTCCTGACTCAGAAGACTGGGTCCTGTCGTCAAATTCCCGTCGTCGCCCGGAGGGCGGCTCCGCGGCGTCAGGTGCGTGCTCTGGGGGTCCCCCGGCCGGAGGCTGGGGGAGTGCCGGGCCCTGACCGTCCTACTGGATGTACTCGGGTCTGGGCCCGGTGCGGCGAGAGTGCGTGCATGGCGTCGTGGGGCAGGCAGGAACTTGACGACAGGGCCTAGGCCGGATCGACGGCACCGGACAGGTGGCCCCGGAAACCCGGTGGCAGGGCGTGGGCGGCTGCGGCCGCCCACCCGCCCCTTGACCCACCCCCTGCGAGCGGACCGCGTTCACGCCGAGGACCGCACGGGGAGTCGTGCCGGAGACAGCCGGATCGCCGGCCGCCGCTATGCCCGGTCAGGGCCGTCATGGACGAGATCACTGGGATCGGTGTTGGCGCCGCACAGGACGACACAGATCTTCTCGCCGTCGGCGGGACGGTAGCCGTAGCTCTGGCCGACGGCCCGGGCGGACGAGTCCTCTCGGTGCAGGTCCGGTGAGGTGAGCGCGGCCAGGGCGGTGGCGGCACCGTGCTCGACGACGAGCCTGCGGTGGTCCCACAACATACGGCGCGCGCGGATGATCTCCGTGTCCGGCACGATCACGGAGTGCACGCCGTCCTGCTGGGCGGCGTACAGCGCCATGTGGGACGTGCGCCGGGCACCCAGGGAATCGGCCGCCACGGAATTCAACGAGACGTCGACCGGCCGCCCCGCTTCCAGTGCGGCGTTTAGGGCACGGCAGAACTCGGGCTCGACGGCCACCGTGCGGATGCCGTGGTGGCCGGCAGCGGTGGCCACGCCGGCCAGCAGACCACCGCCCCCGACGGCGACGACCACGGTGTCCAGATCCGGGATCTGCGGCAGGATCTCCTCCAACAGCGTGCCGGCGCCAGCCGCGATCAGAGGATGATCATAAGCATGTGAGGTGAGGGCGCCGCTGTCAGCGGCGAAGGTCTCGCACGCAGCCAGTGCCTCCGCGTACTCGCTGCCGATCAGCCGGACGTCGGCGCCGTAGGAGCGGAGTTTGGCGACCTTCACCCCTGGCGCGTTCGCCGGAAGGAAGACGGTGGCCCGCACACCCTGCTGCTGAGCGGCCCATGCACAGGCAAGTCCGGCGTTGCCGCCGGACGCGATGGTCACACCTGCATCGGGCAGTGTGCCGGCCTCACGGTGCGACTGGATGAAGTTCTGCGCGCCACGGGCTTTGAAACTCCCGGTGTGCTGCATGAACTCCATCGCCAGCCAGAAGTCACAGCCCTGCTCCTGCCCTTCGCCGAGGGTGCTGCGGGATGTCACCGGAACGGCTCCCGCGTCGACGGGTGCGACCGTCACGGGACGGACGGATCCGGTGATCCGGTCGGCAGCGGCCTTGATGTCGCTGTAGTTGAGGTGATGCATGGTCGTGCTCCTGCAGGGTGGGAAGGCCCCGTTCGGCTCAGCGCCGAGGGCAGACATGCGTCGTGGCGCGAACATCTCCGTACGCTGCGGGATCAAAAGGGCCCGGCGCCCAATCTATCGACACGACGCGCACCGGTTCACCTACGGCTCTCCGACATCCGGCAAGGTCGGCAGGGTCCGGATCCGGCGGGACGCTCTCTCTTGACCTGCAGGCCAGGGCGGGTCGGGTGGACCGGCGACGGCTGGCCCGGGAGGGGGCCGGATGCTGCGCTGGACTCGGTGGCCATCACCGATCGGCTCCTTCCGTGGACCGGGGTGTCGCTGCTTTCGGCGCATGCAGGGTGGAATGCCGGTCGCCTCAGACGAGACGGCCACCGCCGTCGACATGCAGCACCGTGCCGGTGACGAACGGGTTGCTCATGGTGAAGAGCACTGCCTGTACCAGGTCGTCGACAGCACCGACGCGGCGGGCCGGGTTGCGCTCGGCCACCCCGCGAAGGAATTCCTGCTTGCCGTCGCCGAGTCGGTCCCAGGCGCCCGAGTCGACGATGCCAGGTGATACGGCATTCACCCGCACGGGGGCGATCTCGACGGCGAGAGCCTCCACCAGGAACGCCAGCGCGCCGTTGGTCGTGGCCATCACGGTGCGCGCAGGCGTGGGCCGCCATGCGGCGACGCCGGAGAAGAAGGTGAACGAGCCGTTCTCCCGCACCTGTCCCACCAGGTGCTTGGCCAGCATCAGCGGGCCGGTCACCTTGGCTGCGAAGGCACGGTGGACGGCCGCGAGGTCGAGTTCGGCGAGCGGCCCGTTGGCCGGTATCGCGGCAGTGGACACCAGATGATCGAAACTGCCGACGCGCTTCGCGAGCATGGCGATCGAGTCCTCGTCGGTGATGTCGAGCGAGACCACCTCCGACGGTCCGCTCAGGTCCTGCGCGGTGCGCTCGACCTTCTTCGGGTCCGGGCCGGCGAGGATCAGTTCGGCCCCCGCGGCAGAGGCTGCCCGAGCCAGCTCCCGGCCGGTGTGCGAACCGGCACCGACGATGACCAGTCGTCGACCTTGCAGGGCTTGGACAGCGGGCGTGACAGACACGAGGGGCTCCTTCGCGGGTGACAGGCTGACGCGTTCGGTGCGTCGGCCACCCTTGTAGCCTCCGGGTCTGCGCTCCTTGAGTCCAAGGACTGCTTCTCATCCGTGGCATGAAGAATCTTTATGCCACCGATGAGGCCTCGGTCCGATCGGCGACTCCCGGCACACCTTCGCCGCGCCCCACGCCTTGGCACGAGCCCGAACGATGCCGATGAAGCGGGCCGTGACCCGGTGCGATGACGTCCCCGTCGACATGTTCGGGCGTGCCCAGCGCGTCGAGCGCCCGCATACGGTCGCCGTGGAACATGTGGGTCAGCGGTTGAGGGCCGGACAGCCGGGAGGTGGGGTGACCGGTCACGAGGGCGTCTCCCGTGACGAGGGCGCCATGGTTCGGCAGGAGACAGGCGCAGTGGCCATCAGGACAGGTGTGCCGTACCCGGAGCGCAGTCGTTCGGCCGATCCGCTGTGGTGGTCCTGGGGGCGGCCGGTGTCGGTCAGGGCGCAGCTGTCGCCGTCTTTGGTGTGTCCGGCAGCACTCCCGACCTGCGGGACCTGCTGGGGTGGTTCACGAGGGCCCTCGCAACGGGTCCCGGGGATCGCCCGGTGCCTCCGGATCGGGGAACCCCGCGGGATGCAGGCGCGCGTGCCGCACGAGGAAGTCGGCGAAGGCGGTCGTGAGCGGGTCGGGACTGGTGCGGGTGTAGGCGGTGAGCCTGCGACGGATCGGCGGGTCGGGGCGGAGCACAGCACCCTCGAAGTGCCGCGGGAGGATGTCCGCGGGCACCAGAGCCGGACCGAGGCCGGCGGCTGCCAAAAGCGGTGCGGCTGAGGTCTGTTGCGCCCGGACCGCCGCTCGTGGGGTGAAGCCTGCCTGCGCGCAGACGTCGTCGACGAGGGCGGCCAGGCCGTTGTGCGGTGCGTAGTGGACCCAGTCCCGGTCGGCGAGCGAGGTGAGGGCGACGGACCGGGCGGGAACGCCTGCCAGCGGGTCGTCGCTGGGCAGTACGACGGCGAATTCCTCTGTGCCGAGATCGTGCTGTGGACCTTCCCAGTCAGCAGGCGAAGGTCCGATGGCGAGGTCGGCGCCGCCGGCGGCCATCGCGGCCGTCAGCTGTTCGGTGTGCGGGTATTCGTGCAGCAGCACCCGCACGCCGGGGTGCTGACGGCGCCATGCTTGCAGGACGGTGGGCAGGAGGCCGAGACTCACGGAGTAGACGACGGCCACCGCGAGCTCGCCTTCGTCCAGTCCCATGGCACGGCGAGCAGCCCGGTGGATGCGCTCGGCCTCGGCAAGAGCGGCGCGCGCATGGGGCAGGATGGCCCGCCCCAGGGGAGTGACGGCCACCGATCGCGGCAGGCGCTCGAGGAGGGGACCGCCGAGGGAGCGCTCCAACGTCCGCAATTGATGCGACAGGCCGGGCTGAGTGACGTGAAGCTGCTTGGCCGCCTGGGTGAAGGAGCCGTTGTCGACGACTGCGACGAGATACTCGAGCTGCCGCAATGTCGCCGTGGACGAGCTAGCAGGCATCGGTATGGGTGGCCGCGGAGATCGCCTCCACTGCGCAGGGGAGGATCCTGTCTTCGTGTGTGGCTCCGCGGAACCTCGCTGCCATGGCGGCCCCTTCCTGGGTCAGGCCGAATGCTACGTCTTTCCTGCGTCCCGCGATCGCGTGGCCGCCAGGCCCCCTCGCACACGGGGGCGGCGTAGGCCTCGTCGGCTCCTCCCACGCACAAGCACGTCACGTCAAAGGGGCGGGATTGGCGGGGGAGAATTCCGGTTCAGCCCAGCGCAGCGGCACGGCGGCGGGGGTCTCGACGGTGTGGGTCACGGTGAAACGGACCCGGCGGGCGCCGTCGGCCGCGGACTCGGTCCGGGCCCGGCCGGTGAGCTGGAGAGCCGTGCCGTCCGTCCAGTCGAGGAAGAGCAGTCCGGCATGCGGGTCCATGGCGAGGTTGCCGAGGCTGAGGAACATGGCATTGCCGGGATAGTCGGGCCAGGTCAGTTCGGTGGACGAAACGGGCCGGACGAATCCCGGATTGCCGCCACGGTGGCTGGCCTCGGCTCCGGAGGGGCCCGTCGTTGCGAGGAAGAAGGTGTCCGAGGCGGCGACGAACGCCGCCTGCCGGTCGGTGAGTTCGCGGCCGTGGACGGATGGACCGGGCCGGGCGTCCGGATCCCACCGGTACTCTTCGCGCCGCTGGATGTACTTGGGGCAGTTGGCGAACACCCTCTCCGCCGCGATCGTGAGGCCCCGGTCGGTGGGCTGCGATCTGCCGTTCAGACGCATCCGGCGGCGGCTGCGGGGATCGAGGGCAAGGGTGGCGACCGCCGTGTCCTGGCGGGCGAGCACGGGCGCCAGCGGATCGCAAGGAAGGACACCGCCCGTGACCGAGATCTGCCGTGGGCCGGTGGTGCGCACGAAGCCCGGCCGACCGCTCAGCGGCGACGCCCAGACCCGACCGGTCCCCGGGTCCGCCGCGCCGACGATCAGCAGGGGCTGGAGTTCCAGGAAGGCCGCGGCCACCGGTTTGATGCCGTCGCCGATCGCGCGACCGACATGGTCGGCTGCCTCACGCAGGCCTGACTGTTCCTGCAGCGCGAGCGAACCCTCGTGGTAAACGCTCATGATCACAGCCCTTCATTCGGCTCGGGCGTCGGGTGCCATGGGGGCGCCCGGACCCCTGTGGGATCCGGGGGGAACTAGAAGAATCCGCAGGTGGGGGAGGACTCGTGCGGGGCGGGTGCACCCTTGACTCCCTGGCTGACGGAGATCTCCAGACGGGTGCCGTCCGGGTCGTGGAAGAACAGGCCACCGGAGTCGGCGCCCTCGCTGTGGGCCACCACTCCGTCGTGGGCGAAAGTGACGCCGTGTGCGCGCAGAGCGGACCGGTACGCCTCGAGCCGCTCGACGGAGTCGGCGGTCAACGCGAGATGGTGCAGTCCGGCGTATGTGCCCTCGAACGGCTGCGCCGCCTGCTGCCAGAGGGTAAGGACCGGGGCGTCGCCGTCACCGTTGCCGAGGAAGGCGTACTGCCGCTCGTCCTCCGAGCCCCGGGCGAGCACCACGAAGCCGAGAACTTCCTGGTAGAAGGCGAGTGAGCGATCGAGATCGGTGACGTTCAGGCCGACGTGGCCCGTGCGCAGGATGGTGGCTGACATGGCGGCTCCTTCAGGATCGATGTAACTATTGAAAGGGATTTTAAGGGTTAGTGGCGACCGGGTCAACCGGTCACGTACTCTTGACTGGTTAGCAAGGAAGGAGTTGCCCCATGTCCGCCGACCCCCGCCCCCTCACCGGTGAGCCACTCGCCCTCGATCTGCTGAACACGCGTTGGCAGCGGGACGGGGTGGCTGAAGACCTGCTCACCGGGACCGAAGGCCTCTCCGTGTGGCTGGAGGCGAACGGGCTGGACGGCCGGTTCGGAGCCGCCGCGGCGGTCCTGAGGCACACCCTTCAGGCCCGCGACGCCCTGGCCGCGATCGTGGACGGCCCGTCCGAGAAGGGTGCTCCGTCCGTCGACGCCGTACTCGCTCACGGCCGCATCCGTGTCACCTTCACCACCGAAGGCCCGGGCGAGGTGGCCGAGTTCGACGACCCCTCGTGGGGCCCGGCGTGGCTGGCCGTCCGTAACTATCTGAGCCTGCTCAGCACGGCACCCGACCGCATCCGCGGCTGCGCTCATGAGACGTGTGTACTGCACTTTTTCGACACTTCACGCAACGGCACCCGCCGGTGGTGCTCGATGGCTTCCTGCGGCAACCGGGCCAAGGCGTCCCGGCACTACGCCCGCTCGAAGGAGAGCTGAGCGCTCGCTCGCGCCTCCGGGCCGCAGCAGGGTCAACCACTGGGTGGAGACCCACATCAACCCCGGGTCGACTCACGGGCTGATGCCGGCACGGCCGACGTGACGAGGGGGCGAGAGCCATGACGCCGATCGACTGCATCGTCTCCGCCGCACGCCCTGCTGCGTAGCTCACGCCCGGCCGCAGCACGCGTCATACGTTCTTCAGGCAGCCGTCCCCCCGAGCCGTCCAGCCTCCACCGGTGCACATACTCCTACCGTTGCGGGGGGCGCCCGCCCACGCAACGGCCCCGCCCGCCCGGCATCCCGGCGGGCCGTCAACCCATCATGCCGCTGTCCGACGAAGTAGAGCAGCAACTGGCAACAGGACTCTGTGTGTTGGTTGTCGGCCTGCGGGCGTCCTCGGCGGCCGGCACACTGCACTGGTGGGGCAGGGCTGGAGGGCAGGGGCCCGTGTCGGATGCGGTGATGACTGCGTGGATCGCTGCAGGTTCGGCGGTGGCCGGTGTGCTCGCGGGCGGTGCGGTCACAGGGTGGTTCACGCTGGCGGCCGCTCGGAGACAGGCACAGAGCACGGTCGACGCGGCGGCCCGGCAGGCGGATGCGGCCTGGGAGGCGGGGCGCCGGCAGGCGGATGCCGCGTGGGAGGCCGGTCGGTTGCAGGCCGATGCCCAACTCGACGTGGCCCGGCAGACGCTGACCGCGCAGCGTGAGGTGCGCCGGGCCGCCTACGCTGCCTTCCTCGCCGCCATCGACGCCGGCCATCAGCGTCGCCTCGACTGGCAGCGGGCTTTGGGCACCTCGAACCGTTCGGTGTCCGGCCCAGCGTCGATGACGGCCAGTACCCCTTCGAGCGCAGCCGGACGCAGCGAGCTGGCATTGGCGCGGGCCAAGAGTGCCCACTCACGCCGCGACCGGGCGGCGGTGATCTGGTCGGGGTCCGTTGGTGCCCACCCGTGACCACACGATCGCCAAGCAGTCCAAGAACTATCGCTATTCCACCAACCACCAGGTTGTCATCGACGCCGACACCCGCCGGGTCGTCGTGGTCGGCCAGCCGCTTCCGGGCAACCGGAACGACTGCAGGGCATGGGCGGAATCCGGGGCCAAAGCCGCCGTCGGCAAGACGATGACGATCGCCGACGGCGGCTACCCCGGCACCGGACTGGTGATGCCGCACCGCCGCCGGGCCGGCGAAGAACTCCCCGACTGGAAACAGGAGCACAATCGCTCACACAAGCAAGTCCGCGCCCGCGCCGAGCACACCTTCGCCCGTATGAAGACCTGGGAGATCCTCCGCGACTGCCGGCTCAAGGGGGACGGCGTCCGCCACGCCATGCTCGGCATCGCCCGGCTGCACAACCTCAACCTCGCCGGACAGGCGCGGCGGCCACCGGCCGAGCAGTCTTGGCTCCGTCGACTCGAAGATCAGTTACGGGACAAGCCTTAACGAGCGAAAATGGTGATTCCCGCGTGAGTGAGACGCATGTCACGCGGGGTGAGAAGGGTGGAGGAAGTGAATCTCCTCGTTATGCTCGCCCGTCCGATTCTCATGTCTGCGCGTCCGGACATTTGACTTCACGTAAGCGATCGGTGAAAAAGGTACCGGCGTCATGTGATGCTGATGCAGGCGGGATGAAAAAAAGGGGATGATCGCGAAATGATTTCTGGTCGTGCATGGCGACTGGTAAAGTTCGGCGCACCAGCCGACTCCATCGAACTACAGCAGATGACCTGGCCCGAGCCTGCGCCGGGCCAGGTCTTGATTCGCGTGCGGACGGCCGGTGCGGGATATCCCGACGCCATGATGGCCGCAGGCCATTTTCCGCTGCTGGGAGATCCGCCCTTCGGCCTCGGTGAGGAGGCGGCGGGGGAGGTGGTCGCGGTCCCGCCGGGATCGCGGTTCTCCGTCGGCGATAAAGTGACCGGCATCACCGGCTTCCTCGACGGGTGGGGCGGATACGCCGAATACACGTACCTGCGCGAGGAATCCACGATCAAGATCCCGGCGCGGATGACCGCCGAAGAAGCCGGAGGCTTCCCGATCGCCTTCCGCACGGCGTACGCCGGCCTGGTCGACCGCGCACCCCTCGAAGCCGACCAGGTGCTGCTGGTGCTCGGCGCTGCCGGCAGCAGCGGCGGCGCAGCCGTACAGCTCGGCAAGGCGCTGGGCGCGACGGTGATCGCTGTCGCCGGGAGCCAGGAGAAGCTGGACTTCTGCAGGCGCCATGGCGCCGACCAGGTTGTGAATCATCGGACCGAGGATCTGCCCGCGCGTGTCGCGGAGCTCACCGGCGGCCATGGAGCGGATGTCATCTTCGACCCTGTCGGCGGGGGCACGGCGCTCACTGCACTGCAGGCGATCGCCCGCAACGGGCGCATGGTGCTCATCGGTCTTGCGAGTGGCGAGCCCGTGGCGCTGAACTCCATGGACATGCTGCTGCGCAACTACTCGGCTGTGGGTGTCCTCGCCACCCCCGGCAGCGCGGTGGCAGAGGCGGTCGTATGGGACCGCCTGGCGGACCTAGCGGAGGAAGGCGCGATCGGTACGCCGGTGGGTCACGTGTACGACTTCTTGGACGTGCCTGACATGATTGCCCGGCAGTCGGCGCCGGCAGCGGGCAAATCCGTCGTACGGATGACCGCGGAATGAAAGCGCCCGGCGGGCGCGACGCCGGAAATGCCGGCGTCGCCCTGGACTCCCTCGCTTACCGATCGGGACGGCATCGCCGGTCGGATGTGACCTGAGCAACTCGATACTGTGCGAAGCGCGCGACACGTCTCCTTGATCACGGCCGAAACGTGCAAACAAATATCGCAGACTCCTGAGCATGTCCTTCGCCGGAATGGCTGTCTAGTGTGAGACGTGCTGAAAGGGTGCCCCACTAGTGTGGGCGCGTCATCTGTTCCGTGACGCCTTCCGGACGACGACCATCAGAGCCCATTTCAGGAACCCACGTAATTCATCAAGACATAATGACCCGAGGGGACGACGCATGTCTGCTGACACCTACAGGCAGCCCACCATCCTGCTGGTTCACGGAGCCTGGCACGGTGCCTGGTGCTGGGGAAAGCTCATCCCTGAGCTCGAGTCGCGAGGATGGGACGTCGCGACCGTGGACCTTCCGAGCGCTTCGGCCGAGGCGGAGCACCCGGCAGGGATGCACGACGATGCCAAGGTGATCCGCGAGAAACTCGCCGCGATCGACGGGCCCGTGGCGGTCGTCGCACACTCCTACGGCGGTATCCCCGCCACCGAGGCTGCGGCCAAGGCCAACAACGTTTCCCGCCTGATCTACCTGGCGGCATTCCAGCTCGAGGAGGGTGACTCGCTGGCCAGCCAGTCCGGCGGGGCCCTTCCGTCCGGCGAGACCGGCACGCTGCCCCCGAACCCCGAGCACCGTGAGTACTTCTACAACGGCGTGACCGACGAGGACGCCGCCTGGGCAGCGGAACAGTTGGTGCCGCAGAGCATCAAGTCCTTCAGTGAGCCGCTGACCGCCACGGCCTGGAAGAACGTGGAGTCACGGTACATCGTCTGCGAACTGGACAACGCGCTTCCGCTGCAGTTCCAGCAGGGACTGGCGGCCCGGTCCGGCAAGTCCTATCAGCTTCCGGCGGGACACTCGGCGTTTCTGTCGCTGCCGGCGGAGCTGGCCGAGACGATTGCTGTCGCGCTCCTGGACTGAGCCCGTTCACCGCGGCTGACACCTCCGACCCGGCGCAGCCCCACGCTACCTATCCATGGCGCCGCCGCTTGCCGAGCGTTGTCGGACCTGGTGCGCGGACAGGCAGACGACCTGCTTTTCACCACCGTCACCTGGACGGGCCCGCGGCAGGTGACCCCTACCTCGTACCGGACCACATCGGAACACAAGTCCAGTGCGCTGCAGGGCCGTTACTGAGCTCTTCGGGTTGTTGTCTCCTGTTGAGTGAGTCTGACTCTGAGTCCGGTGCCGGTGAGACAGCCGTCGATCGGGTCGGGGCGGAGCCGGATGTGGCGTAGGCCCCGGCGGACTCGGACTGGCCCGCCACACCGCTCGCCGCTACGCACGCTGCGAGAACCCCGAGGCCCTCACCGATCAAGCCATCCGCACGACCCGGCTGGACGCCTGGCGGCCCTACCTGATCAGCCGCTGGAACCAGGGCTGCACAAACGCCTCCGCCCAATTCCGCGAGATCCAGGCCCAGGGCTACCCAGGCCGCACACCACAAGCCGTCCGCCGCTTCCTACGGTCGTTGCGCGACGGAGCGAAAACAGCGCCCGCACCTCCACCTAAACCCCAGGACCTCTGCAGCTGGATCACCCGGCACCCCGGACACCTTCGAGCCGAAGAGGAACAACAACTCGACGACGTACTCTCCCGCCGCTCGCAAATGCCCGCGCTCCGAGGCCACGTCGAGTCCTTCGCCCGCATGATCTGTGACCGTACCGGCACCTGTCTGCCTGCCTGGATCCGCGTCGTCCGTGCCGATGACCTGCCGCACCTGCATGCATTCAGCGACGGACTCGAACGAGACCTGGACGCCGTCATCGCCGGTCTTACTCCGCCTTGGAGCAGCGGCCCCGTCGATGGTCACGTCAACCGGATCAAGATGCTCAAACGACAGATGTACGGACGGGCCTCGCTGCCACTCCTGCGCAAGCGAGTCCTCCTCGCATGACGCTCCGTCACCGCTTCACGAAAATCCTGACTGAACCAGTCGATGACGCCGCCGCGGGCCAAGACCTGGGGACGCATCGGCCGCACACCGGTGGTGCGGGTGCGGGGCCGTGGCTCCGGCCGGGTGTCGATGGCCGGGACGGTCTGCTACGGACCCGGCAGGCGCTCCAGGTTGATCTACGCCGTGCGCGAGTACCACGGCCGCAAGGGAAACGGCGCACCGGCAAATTGCCCCGCCCCGCCGCGTACCCGTTGACAGTCCAGCAGAGCGTTTGGCGCACTCGCGGACTGAGTCGGTTCACGTATTCAGATCCCTCCACGGGAGGATCGGGCAGTTCTGTCTGGGGATCAGCCGGGCCAAGTAGTGGCCGACCTCGCACGTTGCCCAGGGCGGGCAGACGCCGGTCCAGAGCGACGTTGCGGCTCCACGAGCTGTTCCTCGCGGCGGCTTCCCGAGCCGTCGTCCGGGGAGTCGTCGCTGTTCGCGGGTGCACGGACATCCCAGGCCTACATCGGGACTTCCCAGACCTGTGCCACGCGCCGTCCTTGTGGAGACTCCACAACCGGGAGTGTGGTGAGTCTTCTTCCTGAGAGGGCGGGGATCTGCCATCGCCGAGGGACGGGCGACTCAGCGGCGCCTCGCGCCGCGAGCTCGGAAGCGCGGAAGCGAGGGGGACGGAGGTAGGGCGAGCGAAGCTTTCTGCAAGGACTTGACTACTCGTCAGTAAAGTCAGCATGGGGTCAGCATCGGTCCGGCCAAAGCCGACCACGGTTGGCGAAACCTGCACTTTGAGGTGGGGTGGAACGGGTGATGAGAAGGGGCTTTGCTCATGCAGTCTGAGCGAACCGGGCGGGCATGTTTCGCCCCGCCCGGCCATGCGGGTGCCGGACTGGAAAATGTTCAGTTCAGCGTGCTCGTCCCCGCGGTTTCAGCGGTGTCTGCGGTAGTTCGGGAGCGGGAAGGGGTGCCCCGTCGTAACCCTTCACTTCCCCAGATCGCGACCCGCTCATCCAGTCCTCGCGGGCCTGCTTGATATCCTCCTGCGTACGCCCGACGAAGTTCCACCGCATATCGAACCCCATCGCTGTTCCTGCTGCTCAGCGGGGATTGAGACCCCTGCTGGTCAGCAAAAGGTCAGCATCGGTCGTGGGGAGTCGGTTCGGCGTGGCACTGAGTTCGTTGCCCAGGGGGATGGGGTCGTTCTTCAAGGAGTGCGGGCATCCGCAGTCGCGATGGGCGAAGTGCCCCCACCCCTACGCGGTCCGGTACCGGTCGGCCGCCGGCAAACAAGTGGAAGAGTCCGGGTTCGCCAACAAGGACTTGGCCATCGAGCGCTTGACGGAGGTCTACAAGGAGAAGCGGACGGCGAAGCAGGGGCAGCCGAAGGCGGACCGTATCCGGAAGTACGGGGCGATGCGCTTCGCGGACTACGCCGAGGAGTGGAAGGCCGGCCAGCGGCATTTGGCTGTCCAGTCGGTCAAGCACCTCGACTCGCTGCTGGACCACCATCTCTACCCCGCACTCGGCAGCCGACGGATGAACTCCTTCGACCACAAGGTCGTCGACGGATTCATCCGCACCATGGAACGTAACGGTGTCGGTCTGGCCACCCAGTCCAACGCCTTCGACAAACTGCGCGCGATCCTCCTCGATGCCCAGCGTCTCGGCATCTACCCTGAGAACCCCGTGGCCGGAGTCAAGGCGCCGCAGTACGACCCCGCGCGCGCCGTCATCCCCTCCCCGGAGCAGTTGCGCGGGATACGTACCGCCGGCGACGACGCGTTCATGCTGATCGTCGACTTGATGAGCGGCTGCGGCCTGCGCAACGGTGAAGCGGCCGCGGTGAACCTCGGCAACATCGTGGCCGACAACGTGTACCGGGTCAGGGAACAGGTCATCATGGCCACCAGGGAGTACGGACCGCTCAAACACCGGAAGCCGGGGGAGTACCGTGACGTTCCCCTGCCAGCCCGGGTCAGGGAGACGATCGAGTGGTATGCCGAGAGGCACGGAACGGTCGACGGCTGCCTTCTGCGCCAGGCAACCGATCCCAGCCGGCCGTACCAGCACTACGCGATGGACAATCAGTGGCGGCGGATCCGGGCGTCAGGCACGGTAGACGTTCCTGAGGGGATGGTGCTCTACGGGAACCGTCACTTCTTCGCGTCGAACCGTCTCAAGAACGGCATTCCGATCACGGACGTCGCCGAGTGGATGGGCCACAAGAGCATCGACGTGACCTTCAAGATCTACCGGCATCTCATGCCGGGATCGATCAGCTCCGCGGCACAACTCCTCAACATGAGCCTGACTGCTTGAGCTCGCGCTATGGAACAAGGAGCCGCTGTGGGGGTAGCTGTGTAGCAACGGTCCGTTGGGCGATGCCCTGCGGGTCGGTGGTCAGATCGAGGGGCATTCGCCGCTAAGCACCGGCAGTTTTCGGCTCTGGATTACTACCAACGCGCTGTTGCCGTAGGGCGCTGGTGATTTGGCCGGGGAGAGGACGTCGCGAATTGCTGGGGCGCAGTTGCATCGTGCTTCGTTTATCCCGGGCAGCCCGAAGTGGTCGTCCGATTCGCCTGCCGCGTCGTGCAGGGAGGTGCCAGGCTGCCCCCGCCTCGTTGTGAGTCGCAGGACTCGGGGAGGCCCGGGACAACCGCCTGTTCGTGCTGGCTGTGGTCAGGCTGCCTAGACGAGGTTCTGGTTGAGGACCTGGGCAGCTGAGCTGATCGATCCCGGCATGAGATGCCGGTAGATCTTGAAGGTGACATCGATGTTCCTGTGCCCCATCCACTCGGCGACATCGGTGATGGGGATCCCCTGAGTCAAGCAGTTGGAAGCGAAGAAGTGTCGAAGGCTGTAAAGCACCATCCCCTGGGGGACGTCAATCCGTCCCTGAACCTCGATCCGCCTCCATTGGTTGCTGAGGCTGTAATGCGGGAACGGCCGTGAGGGATCACTCGGGTGGCGCAGTAGATAGCCATCTGACGTTCCGTACTTCTGGGCGTACCACTCGATCGTCTCCCTAATCACGACTGGCAGTGGAACGTCGCGGTACTCGTTGGACTTGCGGTGCTTCAGGGGCGCGTACCGGCCGGTCGTCTGGTTCACCTGCTCGCTGACCCGGTAGACATCATCGGCCACCATATTGCGGAGATTCACTGCAGCTGCCTCAGCATTGCGTAGGCCACAGCCGCTCATCAAGTCGGCGATCAGCCGGAATTGGTCGTTGCCAGCCGTGCGCATCATGCGTAGTTGCCCGGGAGACGGGATCACTGCGCGTTTGGGGTCGTAGAGTGGGGCCTTCACCCCGGCGAGAGGGCTCTCATGGAACAGCCCAAGTCGATGGGCGTCGAGCAGGATTGCCTTGAGCTTGTCGAATGCGTTGGCCTGGGTTGCCAGACCGGCACCGTTTCGCCCCATGGCCTGGATGAAGCTCTCGACGACCTTATGGTCAAACGTACTCATACGCCGACTGCCCAACAGGGGGAAGAGGTGCTGCTGCAACAATGAGTCAAGGTGACGCACCGAAGCTGGGCCCAGGTCCCGCTGGCCAGATTTCCACTCGATGGCGTATTCCTCGAAACGCATGGCCCCGTACTTCTGGATGCGTTCTGTTTTGGATAGAGATCTGCGTACGGAACGCTTCTCGTTGTAGATCTCCGCTAGACGACCGATCGCCTTTTCCTGAGTTGTACGTACTCGTCAACAAGAACAGCGGCAAGTACCTGGAGCTCCCCGCCGCCTCGACCACCGCGGGCACGGCGGCCGACCAGTGGCAGGATTCTGCCTGTGACTGTCAGCTGTGGACCTTCCAGTCCCGGAGCGGCGGCGCGTGGTCCCTGCAGAACGTCCACAGCAACCTGAAGCTCGACGTGAGCAACTCCTCCACCTCCGCCGGCGCGGCCGTCGTCCAGAACAGCGCCTCCGGCGGCAACTCCCAGAAGTGGACCCTGACCAGTGCGGGCGGCGGCTACTACAAGCTCGCCAACGTGGGCAGCGGCCTGCTGGCGGGCGTGGCCCAGTCCTCCACCGCCAACGGCGCGTCCGTCATCCAGTGGAACGATGTCAGCGTCGACGACCAGCTCTGGAAGATCGTCCGCGTCAACTGACCCGGCGAAAGGACAGTCCGCGCCCGCATGTCCATGTGTCGGGCTCGTCGGCACAGCAGGCGAGTCCGGCCGGCCGTATGGCCCCTCAAGCTGCCCTATGTGAGCCCCAGCAGACCCTTCCGCACCGCCACGGACACCGCGGCCGCCCTGTTGTCGACGCCGAGCTTCCGGTAGATGCGCACCAGGTGCGTCTTGATCGTCGCCTCGCTCAGGAACAGGGACTCGGCGATGGCGCGGTTGCTCTGGCCGTCGGCCATCAGCCGGAGGACTTCGCGCTCCCGGTACGTCAACTCCGGTGCGGTGCAGGCCACTCGGCCGACGAGAGCGCCGACGATCTCGGGCGCGAGGCCCATACCGCCCACCGCGGCGCCGCGCACTGCCCGGAAGAGATCCTCTGGTGGTCCTGCCTTGAGCACGTAGCCGCGCGCTCCGGCCTCCAACGCCCGCACCACGTCGGCGCGCCCCGAGTAGCTGGTCAGCATCACCACGGGCAGGTCCGGAGCCTTGGCGGCCAGCGCGCGAACCGCCTCGACACCGTCGGACATGCCGAGGCCCCCGGCTGCCCTCTCGAAGCGAAGGTCCATCAGTACGACGTCGGGTGCCAAGGTCACCGCGAGACCCACTGCCTCCTGGGCCTCGGAGGCCTCCGCGATCACCTCAAGGTCCGGCTCGCTCTCCAGCAGGGCGCGCAGTCCCGCCCGTACGACCGCGTGGTCGTCGGCGATCAGCAGGCGCAGTGGGGCCGTCATCGGAGCGCAGCTGTCGGGCTCTCGGGCCGGAGCGCACCGGACCCCGAACGGACCGGAAGCGTGGCCCGGATCCGGGTACCGCGCCGTGGGGCGCTGTCGACGGCCAGACAACCGCCGTACTCCCGAAGCCGCGCCCGGGCCGCCGAGAGGCCGAAACCACGGCCCGAGGAGCACTCACCGCTGACATGTGCGGGGTCGAAGCCGACGCCGTCGTCGCACACCTCCAGCTCGGCGCGGTCGGATTCCTGGCGCAGCGTGACGAGCAGGCTCGTCGCCCGCGCATGCTCACGCACGTTTGCCAGCGCGCCCTGCGCCACCCGGAACAGCGTGACCGCCGCCTCCTCGCTCAAGCCGGGGCGGTGGGCTCCCACCGAACAGAAGCGTACGTCCAGCGCCGTGCCCTCCTCCTGTGCCCGCAGACACAGCAGCTTCAGAGCGCCTTCCAGACCGTCCTCGGCGACGACGGAGGGGGTAAGGTCGCGGATCATCCGCCGGGCCTCCGCCAGGCCAGCGTCCAGGCCGTCGGTGACCGCGCGCAGCCGGGCACG
The DNA here is from genome assembly GCF_040702065.1 of Streptomyces sp. NPDC086777. Lineage (NCBI taxonomy): Bacteria > Bacillati > Actinomycetota > Actinomycetes > Kitasatosporales > Streptomycetaceae > Streptomyces > Streptomyces sp. NPDC086777. Next base: position 116,378 of record NZ_JBFBJI010000013.1, read on the forward strand.
GGCAACGTCTGGACGTTCCTCCCAGTCCCGTTCGGCCGCCTGCAGCAGCATCAGGCTGCCGGAGAGGTCCTGGGCAAGCGTGTCGTGCAGGTCTCGTGCGATGCGTTCGCGTTCCGCCAGCACACCGGCCCGACGCTGTTCCCGCGCCAGCACATCACGCGTGCTGCGCAGCTCCTCCACCAGATACTGACGCTCCGTGGCGTCCCGCTGCTGTGCCTGGTACAGAGCCACCGTGCCCCAGACGGCCGCCACCGGGATCAGCACCATCTCCGCGTCGAAGCCCCCTGCGCTGCGCGTGAGTTGACTGACCAGCAGGAGCGTGATGGCGCCCACCGCGACGGCGGCCGTGCGGCCCCCGAGCGCGCGAAGTGCCACGCAGCCCAGCGGTACCGCGCACCACACGTAAGCGCCGGTCAGCGGCGGCGGTGTGAGGACCACGAGGTAGGCCCAGAGCAGGAGCAGGGCGGTCATCCAGGCATGTCGGGCAGGCAGGTTCAGTTTGTCTCCCAGGGCCAGTCCGGCGGCGTACGTGACGGCGAGCAGCGTGCTGACCGTCACGATGTCCCAGCACAGCCAGATGTCCAGCCGGGCGAACCGGACCATCGCCGCACCGACGACCAGGAAGAAGACGAGGTGCGTCAGGTGCCGCGGCGCGAACCACCTGCCGAGGACGGCTGCTGACGGGCAGGTACGGCAGAAGCCGGGCACGGCAAACCCCCTGGAGAGATGATCCGTCGGGGTCTGTGAGTCTATCCGGCACCTGTATGACTCGTGTGAAGAGCTGTGCCTTGTGGGGCTGCCGGGACGGGAGCGGTTCCCGGCAGCCCCACCGCTGGTCAGGCTCCCGGGTGCAGCCCGGGCCAGCCGGGCGTGGGGTCTCCCTTGACCTCGCCGAAGTACAGGGCGAAGGTCTGCTTCCAGCGCTCCACCCCGGCGCGGTCGGCCATGAACTTCGGGAAGCCGTCGACGTGCGCGTTCGGGTACTCCCAGATCGGCTTCAGACCGCTCGGGGGAGTGATGTCGGTGCGCACCGACCAGCCGTTGAAGGAGTTCTTCTGCGATTCCACGGACAGCTGCCAGTTGAGGTACAGCTTGGCCGCGGTCGGGTTCTTCGCCCGCTTGAGGACGGCCGCGCGCTGACCCCAGCCCATGAACGGGTGCCCGTCGGCGATCACGAACTTGGCGGGGGACGACGACGAGACCGCCGAGCCCGCGGTGCCGATGCCGATCGCCTTCTGCCCGGCGAAGACGGCGTCGCCCGGTGAGTTGCTGCCCCGGGCGAACCGGACGTCCTGCGCGGCGAGTTCGGCCACCCACTGCCAGCCGTACTTCTGGGCGTAGAGCGAGTAGAGGTAGAGGACGGCGTCGTCGTCGTGCGGGTAGGACGAGGCGATCTGTCCCTTCCACTTCGGGTCCACCAGGTCGCGCGGGTCACGGGGCGCGTCCGAGCCCACAGCTGCGGTGCCGTAGAGGAAGCTGAAGGCGATCGCCGAGACGGCGACCCAGGCGCCCTGCGGGTCCCGGAACGCGGGGTACAGCTTCGAGAACCCGGCGGGCTTGTAGTTGAGCAGTCGGCCCTGCTGCTTCCAGCGGTCGAAGTCCTGGAGGGTCTGCAGCTGTACGACGTCGGGGACGAGAGTGTCGGTGGCGAACTGGTTGTCGACGCGGACGTCGTGGTACTTGCTGTAGTCGACGACCAGCGTCAGGTCGATGTCCGGGAAGCGGGCCTTGAAGGCCGCCTTGGTGCCGTCCTGCTGGGTCGGTGTGTCGCCGCCGGCGTAGACGACGAGCTTTCCGCCCTCGCGGAGAGCGTCGCGGTAGAGCTCGTCGAGAGTGCGGGTCTCCTCCGGGCCGGCCGAGTGCCGGGCGGCGGTGGCCGTGGCGGCCCGGGCGGAAGCGGCCGAGGCGGCTGTCACGCCGAGACCGAGGGCGGCGCCCGCCCCGGTGGTGAGGACACGTCGTCTGCTGAAGCTGGACACGCTGAGGAGACCTCTCTGCTGGGGGGTGGCTTTGCGGACCCGGGCGCCGTGGGCGATCGCCATTGTGGTGCGGGGGAGCGGGACGCCGCGTCGTCCGGGCGGATCGGTACGCCGACGAAAGGTGGAAGTCCCGTTCAACCGAACGGTTGAACGCCGCCGGGGCCTACCTTGGCGGTGAGGCCGTGGTGCGGCGCACCACCAGCGTGGGGGACAGCTTGACCTGGACCGAGGGCTTGCCGCGGTCCGCGATCCTCTCCAGGAGCAGACGCGCGGCGTTGCGGCCCATCTCCGCGCCGGCTTGGTCGACGCTCGTCAGGGAGATCGGGCCAAGCGCGGCGAAGGTCGTGTTGTCGTAACCGGCCGCCGACAGGTCGGCGGGCACCGACAGCCCTGCCTCGGCGACCGCCTCCAGCACGCCCATGGCGACGATGTCCGCGCCCGCGAAGACGGCCGTCGGCCGGTCGGGGCGTGCGAGCAGTTGCTGCGCGCCCTCGTATCCGCCCTGCTGGGTGTAGCTGGTGGAGACGACGTCGATCCCGCCGGTCAGGCCGAGGTCGCGCATCGCCTGCCGATAGCCGTCGGCACGCTGGGCGTTGGGCATCTCGGCGATGCGGGTCGGGTCGGTCTCATGGTGCTCGATATGGGCGATCCGGCGGTGTCCGAGCGCGGCGAGGTGGCCGACGACCAGGGCGGCGCCCGCCATGTCGTCGTCGGCGACGGTGTCGTAGACCGGGGAGTGGCCGTGGCGGCCGACGACGACGGTCGGGACGATGGAAGCGACGTGTTCGAGACGGGCGCGCGAGGAGACGGGGGCGACCAGGACGAGACCGTCCATGCCGCGGTCGATCATGGCCTCGGTGACCCGGGCCTCCTCCTTCTCCCCGTTGCAGCCAGGTCCGAGCAGGACCTGGTAGTCGGTGTCCCTCAGGCAGCCGGTGACGCCGTCGAGGATCTCGGGGAAGAAGGGGTTGCGGATGTCGGGCAGCATCACGCCGATCGTGTACGTCTGCCCGCGCAGCCCCCGCGCCGCCGCCAGGGGCCGGTAGCCGAGCTCGTCGATGGCACGGCGCACCTTGGCACGCATCTCCGGGCTGGCCCCGTAGGCGTTGCGCAGCACCTTGGACACCGCGGTCGTGGACACCTGGGCGTGCCGGGCGACGTCGACGATGGTGACGCGGCGGGGTGATGCGGGCGGCTCCAAGAGGCTCCTCCGAGTCCATGGGCAACGTTGGCGGAAAGTGTACGGAGGATCGTCCTGATCGGTAAGTGCTGATGACACCCGGGCGCCACTCTTCGAGGAAGCCTCGCCGTAACAATTGTGCAGCGTGTACGGCATCTTGACGTCACGCGGAGGGCTCTCTAGGGTCTGGCAGCATCCCGTGGGAAACGTTACCCATCGGCCCCACGGGCACGCGTTTCCCGGCGTCGCCCCGCCTCGCCGTCCACGAAGTCGACAGATATCTCGTCCCGTCGAACCGGTGCACCCTCCACCGGACCTCTTCTGAAACGTTTCAAGAAAGCGGGTCCGCCCGTGACTCTCGCTCCGAACGCCCAACTCTCCGATCGCGGCCGCCCACCGGACCGCGCCCCGGCCGCTTCCGCTCGTCGGGCCCGGACCACGCCCTCGTGGTGGTTCACGGCACCGGCCCTGCTGCTGTTCACCTTCGTCGTGCTGGTGCCGAGCGCCCGTGGGGTGTACTACGCGTTCACCGACTGGGACGGACTCGATCCCCACTACTCCTTCGTGGGCCTGGGCAACTTCGCCGACATGTCCCGCGACACCGACGCGGTGCAGGCCGTCTGGCACACCCTGCTGATCGCCGTGTCGATCACGGTCGTACAGAACGCGGTGGGCCTGCTGCTCGCCCTCGGTGTCAACTCGGCCATCAGGACCCGCAACGTGCTCAGGGTGTTCCTGTTCGCGCCCGCGGTGGTCACCCCGATCGTCACCGCCTACCTGTGGCGCAACCTGCTCGGCCCGGACGGCGCGGTCAACAGCCTGCTCGGCGCGGTGGGCCTGGGCGACTGGCGGCAGGACTGGCTGGGCAGTCCGGACCTGGCGCTGTGGGCGATCGTCGGCGTGATCGTCTGGCAGTTCGCGGGCTACTCCATGGTCATCTTCCTGGCCGGACTGCAGTCCGTACCCCAGGAGGTCCACGAGGCGGCGGCGCTCGACGGAGCAGGTCCCGTACGCCGCTTCTGGTCGGTGACCCGGCCGCTTCTGGCCCCGGCCTTCACCATCAACCTGATGCTGTCGGTCATCGGCGGGATCAAACTCTTCGACCAGGTCTACGCGCTGACCGGCGGCGGACCCGGGCACGCGACCGACACCCTGTCAACCCTCATCTACAAGGACGCCTTCACCCTCGGCGAGTTCGGCTACAGCATCGCCCTCGCGGTGGTCCTCACGATCGTCGTGGCGGTCGTGTCCACCGGACAGTACGTGGCGCTGTCCCGCAGCGAGAGGGCCGCCGCATGAACCGCTACCGCCCGCGTACCCTCGCACTCGAACTGGCCATGATCGCCGCCGCCCTGGTCGTCGGCTTCCCGCTGTACGTCCTCGTCAACCTCGCCCTGCGGCCCGCGTCGGACACTTCCTCGCCGGTGCGCCCGACCGGCTCGCCCACCCTGGAGAACTTCACCCACGCCTGGCAGCAGGGCTCGCTCGGCGGGGCCCTGGCCAACAGCGTGCTGGTCACGGTGTGCAGCGTCGTGATCGTCCTGGCCGTCTCCGCCCTCGCCGCCTATCCGCTGGCGCGCGTCACGGCCCGCTGGTCGCGCGGCACCTACCTGCTCGTCCTGCTGGGCCTGGTGCTGCCGTTCCAGCTCGCCTCGCTCCCGCTGTACCAGACCATGCGCGACCTCGGCCTGCTCGGCACCCCCTGGGCGCTCGTCCTCTTCTACTCCGGCCTGCAGGTCCCGCTCACCGTCTTCCTCTACGCCGGCTTCCTGCGAGCCCTGCCCCGGGACTTCGAAGACGCCGCGATGATCGACGGCTGCACCCCGCTGCAGGGTTTCCGTCACGTCGTCCTGCCCATGCTCAAACCCGTCACCGTGACCGCTCTCGTCCTCAACGCGGTCGCCGTGTGGAACGACTTCTTCACCCCGCTGCTGTACCTGAGCGGCAGCGCCCAGCAGACCATGCCCGTCGCCATCGCCGGCTTCGTCGGTCAGTACGTCACCGACTGGAACCTCATCTTCGCCGCCCTGGTGATCAGCATCCTGCCCGTCCTGCTCCTCTACTTCCTCCTGCAACGCAGCATCATCAACGGCTTCGCCGGCGGCCTGCGCGGATGACACCCGCCCGCTTCTCCGCAAGGGAGACACCATGAAGAACCGCACACTCACCGCTGTGGCCGCCGCGACCACGGCCGCCGCCCTCCTGGCCGCGTGCAGCGGCGGCACCAAGGCCGGATCCGCGGGCGGCGGCGCGAAGACGCTGACGCTGGCCTCGGTCGACCAGGGCTCGATCGAGGACGTCGTCAAGGCCTTCGAGAAGGCCAACCCGGGCGTCACGGTCCGCTACACCACCAGCGGTGCCGACCAGTACCAGCAGCAGATCCGCACCCAGCTGTCCTCCGGCACCGCACCGGACGTGATGTCGGTCTGGCCCGGCAACGGAAACCCGGCCGCCACCTACGTCCTCGCCAAGCCGGGCTACCTGCGCGACCTCTCCGACCGGCCGTGGGCCGCCAAGATGCCCCCGGCCATCAAGAGCGTCGCCCAGTACCAGGGCAAGACCTACACCGCGATATTCGGGCAGAACGGCATCGGCGCCGTCTACAACCAGCAGGCCATGGCCGACGCCGGTCTCACCCCGCCGGACACCTGGACCAGGCTGCTCGCCTTCTGCCGGGCCGCCAAGGCGAAGGGAACCCCCGCGTTCGCCCTGGGCATCCAGGACAACTGGGTGACCCAGCTGGTCCTCTACGGGCTCGTCGCCACCACCGTCTACGGCCCTGACCGCGACTTCGACCAGAAGATGCAGGCCGGGCAGACCACCTTCGCGCAGTCCGCGTGGACCACCGCGCTGAACAAGTACGTGACGATGGAGAAGACCGGCTGCTTCCAGAAGAACCCCCTGGGCACCAACTACGAGGCCAGCCAGCAGCTCGCCGCCACCGGCAAGACACTCGGCATCGTCCAGGGCAACTGGGTCATCGCCCTCCTCAAGCAGAAGAACCCCAAAGGCACGTTCACGTTCAAGGCGCTCCCCGCGACCGACGACCCAACCACGACCCTCGTCCCGGCCGCGGCGGGCGCCGGCTACGGCGTCAACGCAAAGACGAAGAACCCCGAACTAGCCCTGAAGTTCGTCGACTTCGTCATGTCACCGCAGGGTATGAACCTGTTCGCCAAGAAGCAGGGCGGCCTGCCCGCCCTCCCGGACACGGGCTACCAGGCCGATCCCTCGCTGACCGAGCTGTCGACGTTCATCGGGGCGAACCGCACCGTGCCCTTCATGGACCAGCGCTGGCCCAACGCCAAGGTCCAGCAGACCATGCTCAGCGGCCTCCAGGAGATCTTCAGCGGGCAGACGACGCCCGAGAAGCTCCTCAAGGAGATGGACACCGACTACAAGGCCGGCTCATGAGCCGCGACGCCGACCGGAAGGACGAGGAGTGAGCGATGAAGTGCGCGACACACCGGACGAGGAGCCTGAGAACGCGGCCGGACCGCGCCGCCGGACCGTGCTCGCGGCGACCGCGGGCGCCGTACCGGTCGTGACCGGCGGCACGGCTGCGCAGGCCGCACCGGCCCGCCCCGTGGAGGATGGCACCGTGGACGGACTGACCGTGGAGCACCGCTGCGACCCGCTCGGCGTGGACGCCGCGCGCCCTCGCTTCGGCTGGCGCATGCGCTCCGCCGGACGCGGGCGGAGCCAGGGCGCCTACGAGATCCTGGTCGCCGGCTCACCCGGCAGACTGACCGGCGGCCGCGCCGACGTGTGGAGCAGCGGCCGCGTCCGCTCCGCCGAGTCGGTGGCCGTCCCCTACGGGGGCAAGCCGCTCCAGGCCTCGACCCGCTATTACTGGACCGTCACCGTCTGGGACACCGAGGGCCGCCTGGCCGGCCGCGGGCCCGTCGCCTCCTTCGAGACCGGCCTGATGAGCACTGACGGCATCATCGGCTGGGACGATGCGCAGTGGATCGGGATGAAGGGCAAGGCACCCAACTCGCCCGGCGCACCCATGCTGCGCACCGAGGCGCCGCTTCGGGGCAGGGTCCGCGAGGCACGCCTGTACGTCTCGGCCCTCGGGGTCTGCGAGACCCACATCAGCGGCCACCGGGTCACCGTCCCCCAGGACGGCGGGACCACCGAGGAACTGCTGGCCCCCGGCTGGACGAACTACGACACCCGCGTCAACTACCTCACCTACGACGTCACCCACCTCGTGGCCCGCGAACCGGTCGTCACCCTGGCGGCAGTCCTCGGCAACGGCTGGTACAACGGCCGCATCTCCGACGGCAGCACCTACTACTCCAAGGACGGCAACGCCCTCGCCCTCAAGGCCAAGCTGCTGATCCGCTACACCGACGGAACGACCCAGTCCCTCGTCACCCGGCCGGACGGCTCCTGGAAGGCCACCGACACCGGCCCCTACCGGGCCGACGACATCTACGACGGCCAGACCTACGACGCCCGGAAGGAACTGCCGGGCTGGACCGCGCCCGGCTACGACGACTCCGCCTGGTCGGACACCGAACGAGTCCCCTACGAGACCAGATACCCACATGCTCGGGTCACCGCCTACCCGGCCGAGACCGCCCGATTGATGAGCCGCTGGGACCGCCGCCCGCAGTCGGTCACCGTCTACACGGGCGTGAGCGGTGACGGCAGGGGCCGGATCGTCGTCGACCCCCACCGGACCGTGACCGACCCGCACCGGGCGGCCTCCGCCCAGGTCACCCTCAGCGCCGGCGAAACCGCTGTCTTCGACCTCGGCCAGAACATGGTCGGCGTACCCCGCTACCGCCTGCGCGGGCCGGCCGGAGCCCAGGTCACTTTCCAGTTCGGCGAGATGATCAACGACAGCAGCACCGGCGCCGACGGCCCCGAAGGCTCCGTGTACCGGGCCAACCTCCGCAGTGCCAAGGCCACCAGTACCTACATCCTGAGGGGCGACCGGCACGGCGAGACCCACCAGGACTCCTTGACCTTCTACGGCTTCCGGTACGCCTCCGTCACCGCGACCGAGACGGTCACGATCACCGGACTGACCGGAAAGGTCGCCACCTCCGCGATCCGCGAGACCGGCACCCTCACCACGGACGATCCAGACACCAACCAGCTGATCAGCAACATCCGCTGGGGGCAGCGCGGCAACTACCTCTGGGTGCCCACCGACTGCCCGCAACGTGACGAACGCCTCGGCTGGACCGGCGACACGCAGGTCTTCTCCGTCACGGGCTTGTACAACGCCGATGCCGGGCCCTTCCTTGCCGACTTCCAGGACACCGTCGTCGACTCCGCGGCCGTCTACGGCATGGGACAGGCCCAGTTCACCGGCGTCGCCCCCGGCGGACGGTACAACTTCCCCGGTGGCGGAAGCGGTTGGGCGGACTGCGGAGTCGTCCTCCCGTGGACGCTGTGGCAGATGACCGGCGACGCGGCCGTCGTCGAGCGCAACTGGCCCGCCATGACCCGCTACCTCGACTGGATCCGCGAGCAGACCGGCGACACCTACGCCGGGCAGGGTTCCCTCACCGGCGACTGGCTCGCCCCGCAGAAGACCAGCGCCCAGCTCATGAGCGACGTCTACTACGGCTACGCCGCCCACCTCATGGCACAGATGGCCCGAGCCGTCGGCCGCCCGGCGGAAGCCACGACGTACGAGCAGCTCTTCGGCGACATCAAGAAGGCGTTCACCACGAAGTACCTCAGCACAGAGGACGGTACGGTCACGGTCAGGTCCAGCCTCGGTGACGCCTCCCCGATCGAACCCGGCTCCGACCCCAACCAGAAGACCGAGGACAACAGCCAGACCGCCCTGCTGTGGGTGCTCAAACTCGGCCTGTACGACACCGAGTCCCAACGCCGCTCCCTCGTCGGCCACTTGGCCGACAATATCGGCAACGACGCAGCCTACAAGGTGGCCCACCCAGACAGCAGCCGGGTCAAGTACGCGGAGAACACCCTGTCCGTGGGCTTCCTCGGCGTCAACGTCCTCGCCCCCGTACTCAGCGACGAGGGCCGCACGGACCTGGCGTACGAACTCCTGCACCAGGACGCGCTGCCGTCCTGGCTGTTCTCGGTGCGAGGCGGCGCCACCACCGTCTGGGAGCGCTGGAACTCGTACTCCAAGACGGACGGCTTCGGCCCGGTCGGCATGAACTCCTTCAATCACTACGCCTACGGCGCCGTCATGGAGTGGATGTACGCCTACATGGCCGGCATCGCCCGCGACCCGGCCGGACCCGGCTTCAAGCAGTTCGTCCTGCAGCCGCACCTCGACCCCACGGGCAGGATCACCCATGTCACCGGCTCGCACGAATCGCCGTACGGCGAGATCACAAGCGAGTGGCGGGTGACGGACGGCGGCGCCGTGCTGTCGTACGAGACGGTGGTGCCCGCCAACAGCGAGGCCACCCTGCGTCTTCCGGCGATCTCGGCCGACTCCGTCCGCGAGGGGCGGACCCCGCTGGCCAGCGTCGAGGGTGTGCGATTCCTCGGACACGCGGACGGCGTGGCGTCGTACCGGCTGCCCTCCGGCTCGTACCGCCTGACGAGCCGGCTGCGCTGACCGAAGCCGGGTGCGCAGGGCAACCGCAGAACTGTAGCTGAAACGTTTCAATCACCTTGCTCTCCTGTGAAGGGAACCCTCTTTGAGAACCCCGAACGCCGCTGCCACCGCGGTGGCGGCGGCTCTGCTCGCCCTCACCGCCTCCGGTGTGGCCCAGGCCGCGCCGCCGACCTCCAGAGCCGCCGTGTCACGCGCCGAAGACCTGAAGACGGACAACAAAGCCGACCCGATCGGCATCGACGACCGGGCCCCACTGCTCTCCTGGCGGCTGGACGGACCGAGCCGCCCCTCAGACCCTCAAGTCGCCTACGAGATCCGAGCGGCCCACTCGGCGGACGCGCTGCGGCGAGGCCGGGCCGACGTCTGGCGGTCGGGCAAGGTCGTGTCTGCCGCATCCGCCAACATCCCCTTCGGCGGCACGCTCACGGCCCGAGAGACGGTTACCTGGCAGGTCCGCGTATGGGACGGCGGCGGTCGCGTCTCGTCGTGGAGTTCTCCGGCGACCTTCGAGATGGGCCTGCTGAACGCCTCGGACTGGTCCGCCCGCTGGATCGAGAACTCCTCCTACGACTACACCCGCCCCGACGGCACGGTGTCGCCGCTGCCGGTCTTCGGCAAGGCCTTCACCGTGCACGGCAAGGTGGCGAAGGCCCGGCTTTACATGACCGGTCTGGGCATGTATGCCACCAGCCTCAACGGCAGCCCGGTCAGCGCCAACGTGCTGGAGCCAGGCCAGACGACGTACTCCGCCGAGGTCGCTTACCGCACCTATGACCTCACCCGCCAACTGCGCGCCGGCACCAACACGTTGGGCATCGAGACGGGCAGCGGCGCCTACCAGCGCGTCAAGACGCCCGGGCACTACTTCTTCGGCGGCAGGCTGGAGACGTACACCGTCTACGGCGAGCCCAAGGCCATCGCCCAGCTGGAGATCACCTACACCGACGGCCGACGCGAGACCGTCAAGACGGACACCTCCTGGCGCACCGCCCTGGGACCTACCACTTACTCGTCCTGGTGGAGCGGCGAGGAGTACGACGCCCGCCGGTCCGCGACCGCTCCGGCCTCTGCCGCCAGGCTGAACGGGCCCGACTGGCAGAACGCGTCCCTGGCCGAGCTCACCTCCACCACGACCCCACGGGACACCACACCCCTGCGGGCCGACCCACGGCCCCCGGTCACCTTGGCCCAGACAGTCGAACCGGTCTCCATCACCCCCGACGGCAAGGGGTCGTACATCCTCGACTTCGGCGCCAACCGCTCCGGATGGCCCGGCCTGAAGGTGTCGGGACCCGCCGGGACCACGATCTCCATGATTCCGGCGGAGAAGCTCAAGGCCGACGGAACACTGGACATCTCCTCCACCGGAGCGACCGACACGGAACAGATCGCCTACCGCTACACCCTCTCCGGCCACGGCATGGAGACCTGGCACCCGCGCTTCACCTACAGCGGCTTCCGCTACCTGAAGGTCGACGGCCTGCCCACGGTTCCGAAGGCCGACACCGTCACCATGCAGGTGATCCACGCCTCCAACCCCCGGGCCAGTGACTTCACCTCGTCGAACCAGCTGATCAACGAGATCCACGCCATCACCCTGCGCTCGATGCAGAGCAACATGATGTCGGTCCTCACCGACTGCCCCGACCGGGAGAAGGGCCCCTACACCGGCGACAACCTCCACAACATCGACGCCCTGCTGACCGACTACGACCTCTCCTCCTACGAGCCCCAGCTGGTGCGCAACATGGCCACCGCCCAGCGCCAACCCGGCGACGAGTCACCGGGACTGATCGCCAACATCGCACCGGAGTTCCACCGCGTCGCCCCGGTCAAGCTCCAGTACCCGCAAGGGACGATCGAGTTCCTCGACGAGGTCAACTGGGGCGGAGCCGTCATCCGTATCCCCTGGCAGCTCTACAAGACCTACGGCGACACCCGCACCATGACGCTGTACTACGACACCATGGTCAAGTGGCTCGACTACGAAGCCGCCAACAAGGCTGCCAACAACGGCGACATCCCAGGGCTCGGCGACTGGTCCGCCGGCGACAACACCACGCCCATGCAACTGGCGATACTCGCCGGCTACTACACCGCCGCGCACGACATGACGCAGATCGCCAAGGTGCTGGGCAAGAAGGAGGACCAGGGCAAGTACGCCGCGCTCGCCTCCACCCTGGCCGACGAGTTCACCACAAGGTTCCGCCACCAGGACGCCAAGGGCGTCTACTACGGCAGCGACAGCGAGACATCCAACGCCATGGCGCTGGACGCCGGCCTGGTCCCCGCCGCCGACCGGCAGCAGGTCCTCGACCGGCTGGTCGCCTCCGTCCGCAAGGCCGGCGACCACATCACCAGCGGGTCGGTCGGGCTCGGTCCGCTCTTCCGGGCCCTGCACGCGGGTGGACGCGACGACGTCATCTACGACATGGTCGTCAACCCCACCTCGCCCGGCTACGGATACCTGGTCGCCAGCGGCCACACCACCCTCTCGGAGTCCCTGGACGGCTCCGGCTCGCAGAACCACCACTTCCTCGGCCAGGTCGATGCCTGGCTCGTCAACGGACTTGCGGGCATCAACCAGACCACGGACTCCGTCGGCTATCGTGAGCTGGAGATTGCCCCGGCCATCGTCGGAGACCTCACCCACGCCTCCGGCAGCTACCGGACTCCGCAGGGGGTGGTCAGCAGTGCCTGGAGCAAGGACAGCGATGGGCGCTTCACGCTGGAGGTCAACGTCCCGGTCGGCAGCACGGCAGTTGTCCGGGTGCCGGCTGATGCCCAGGCCCGCGTCACCGCGCACGGCTCCAGCAGACCGATGCCCGGGGCCCGTACCCGTTTGACCGCGAACTATGGTGTTGCGGCGGGCAGTTACACCTTCACCGTCGGCTGACGTCCGTTCTGGCACGGCCTGACGGCGCCCAGTTGCGAAGCTGGGTGCCGTCAGCCCTTGATGGCGCCGGTGAGGACACCGGTCCTGAAGTGCTTCTGCATGAACGGGTAGACGACGAGCAGGGGGACGAGGGTCAGGACGACCACGGCCATCTGCAGGGAGAGGGGCGCGGTCTCGGCGTGGGCGTCGCCGAACCCGTTGTTGACGGAGCCGGGCAGGCCGTTGCCCCGGTTCACGTACGTCAGCAGGACGTACTGCAGAGGCCACTTCTGGCTCTCGGTGGGCATGTAGAGCATGCCGTTGAAGAAGGCGTTCCAGTAACCGACCGCGTAGAAGAGGGTGATGACCGCGGTGACGGCACGTGAGGTGGGCAGCACCACCGACCACAGGATCCGCCAGTCCCCGGCGCCGTCCATGCGGGCGGCGTCGATGAGTTCCGCGGACGTGCTGGAGTAGAAGGAGCGCAGGACGAGGATGTTGAAGACCGACACCGCGCTGGGCAGGATCAGGGCCCAGTACCTGCCGTAGCCGCCGAGGCCGGTGACGACGAGGAAGGTCGGGATCAGGCCGCCGCTGACGAACATGGTGATGATCAGCAGGGTCAGGATCGGCCGGTGGGGGTAGGAGCGGGCGCGGGACAGGCCGTAGGCGCACAGCACCGAGACCACCATCGAGATCGCGGTGCCGACGACGGTGATGCCCAGGCTCACCAGCACCGAGGTGCGCACGGTCGGGTCGCCGAGCATCTCCCGGTAGGCGGCCAGGGTGAGGCCGTCGGGCCAGATGACGAGTCCTCCGGCGCGGTTGACGGCGGCCTGGGTGGAGAAGCTGGTGACCACGATGATCCACAGGGGGACCAGGACGACTGCGACGACCACGGTGAGCGCGGCGCTCTTGCCGGTGTTCCCGACCGCTGTCGGCTGTTCGTCCCAGACGGGGCTCTTGCCGCTGCGGCGCCGGCGCAGCGGGACGGCAGTGCTCATGTTGCTCATACGCGGTACAACCCGTCCTCTCCGAAGGCGTGCGCCAGTTTGTTCGCACCCCAGATCAACAGCAGCGAGATGACGCTCTTGAAGAGGCCGGCCGCGGCTCCGTAGCTGCAGTTGTTGGTGGCGATGCCGTAGTAGAAGGAGAAGGTGTCCAGGACGTCCGCCGTCCGGTGGCCGACCGCCACGCGCTGGAGCAGGAGTTGCTCGAAGCCGACCGTGAGGGCGTTGCCCAGGCGCAGCACGAGCATCAGGACGATCACTCCGCGCATGCCCGGCAGCGTTATGTGCCACATGCGGCGCCAGCGGCCGGCGCCGTCGACGGTGGCGGCCTCGTAGAGGTGGGTGTCGATGGCGGCGAGTGCGGCGAGGAAGACGATGATCCCCCAGCCCGCCTCCTTCCACACCGCCTGGGCGGTGACCAGGAGGGCGAAGGTGTGCGAGTCGGTCATCACGTCCCAGGTGCCGATGTCGTGCCGGCGCAGGAACTGGTTGAGGACGCCGGCGCCGCCGAGCATTTGCTGGAAGATCGTGATCGTCAGCACCCAGGAGAAGAAGTGGGGGAGGTAGACGATCGACTGGATGAGGTTGCGCAGGCGCTCGCTGAGCACGGTGTTGAGCAGCAGGGCCAGGACGATCGGGACCGGGAAGAAGAGGACAAGCTGGACGAGGCTGAGGTAGAGCGTGTTCTTCACCGCGCCCCAGAACAGCGGGTCGTGGAAGAGCGTGGTGAACTGCTCCAGGCCGGCCCACTGGCTGTGACTGACGCCGACCAGGGGGTCGTAGTACTGGAAAGCCGTGATCAGGCCGAACAGTGGTACGTAGTTGAAGACGAGGAGCAGGACGACGGCAGGGATCGTCATGATGACGAGGGACCTTGTCCCGGCGCAGCCGGATGCGCCAGTGGAGTTTCACGTCCTTGGCCGGCTGCTGTTTCGGGCTGCTCTGCTCGGTCTCGGCGGCGATCGTGGCGGTCACGGTGGTGCTTCCCCTCACTGACCGGTGCCGTACTTCTCCAGGACATGGGTCGTCAGCCATTGCCTGAGCCGGTCGCCGCCGCTCTTCCAGGCGGCGATGGCGGCTTGGACGTCGGAGACCTTCTGCTTGCCGTGGCAGCAGTCCTTGATCGTGTCCTCGACCGACTGCGCCGCGTCCGCGGTGGCCAGGGAGGCGGGCAGGCTGATGTTCATGTTCCAGAACACCGGCTTGTAGAAGTACTTGACGTTGGCCGCCTGCCAGGCGGCGAAGTCCTTGGTCACCTTGTGCTGGGTCTGAGCGACCAGGGGCGCGAGGTGATCAAGGACGCCTTCACGGCACACAACGCCCGTGAGTCGGAGTGGGCGGGCGCCCTCAGCAGGGACGAGCAGGAGACGCTGATCGCCCTGCTGGAGAAGCTGACCACGCACTCCGTGCACTTCGACGCGCGGCACCGGACCTGACCGGAACGGTGGTGTTCGTCGCTGCCCTTGAGGGGCAGCCGGTCAGGCGCTGGTCTCCCGGCGGATCAGCCGTACCTCTTCGATGTCCAGGCGGGTCTGCATCTGCTGCAGGAGCAGAGCAGTGGTTCGGGGACGCGGAGGCGCCCGGAGGCGACACTGCCGACCAGGATCGCGAGCCCGATGGCGACGAGGAGTTCGAGACCGAGCAACGGGAATCTCCGGGTGACAGCAGGACGAGGGACGGCCGTCAGGGTAGCGGGATCACGAGAACAGCGCGCCCGCCGCCACCGGGGACACCGTCCGACCGCGTAGCGGGGTGGCGCAGCGGGACCAGGCCTGCCCACGCAGCAATCGTGCGGCCTCCGGGATCGGCGCCTATGGTGTAGGGCTCGGCGTCCAGTGGCAGCCTTGGCGGGTCGAGGACGCCATCGACGGAGCCGGGCGCATCGGCCTTCACTTGGACGAGATCGACGCCCGGCAGCAGGCGCTCGGCCCGCTTCAGGTCGCGTACCAGGGCGCGGGGGCGCAGGCCGAGACGCCGGGCGGCCTCGACGGCGTGGACGCCGATGGTGCCGGTCGCGCCGAACGTCAACATTTCGATGAGGTTCCGGTCCCGGGGCATGAGCGGTCTTGGGTGAGAGCGGGGGATGTGGACCGGCCGGGGCGTCCTCACCTGCCCCGGCCGGTCTCCCGCGGTCAGAGGTTCTTGGCGAAGAACTCGGTCAGCTTGTCCACGGCGGCGTCGACGTACTGGTCGATCCAGTAGGTCTCGATGTGCTGCGCTCCGTCGATGAGGAACAGCTCCTTGTCCTCGGTGCCGGTGGCCAGCGCGTGGGCCTCCTCGGTCATGTACCGGGTGTCGGCCTCGCTCCCGGCGATCATCAGCAGTGGCACATCGATCAGGCCGAGTTGGTCGGTGGCGTCGAAGGCCATCAGGTCGAGCAGGCTGCTCATCGTGTACTTGAACGTCGAGCCGGGGTGGGCGTGGGTCCGCCAGTAGTACGCGTAGCCCTGCCGGTACAGGGCGAACGGCAGGGCCGCGATCTGTTCGTCGGTCATGTCGGCGTCGCCGGCGTACCGGATCGTGCCGCCCGCGGCTTCCTCGGCGCGTGCTTGGGACGCCTGCCGCAACCGTTCCTGGACGGTGTCCGCCTGCGAGTCCTGCAGTCCGTCGCGACGCACGCGGCCGGAGTTGAACATGCTCAGCGTGGCGACCGCGCGGAACCGTTTGTCGGACTTCACCGCGTTCAGCGTGTATCCGCCGCCGCCGCAGATGCCCAGCGCACCCACCCGATCGGTGTCGACGCCGGGGAAGCCGGCGATGAAGTCGGCCATCCCGTGCACGTCCTCGGTGCGGTGGTAGGGCTTGTCCACGCTGCGGGGCTCGCCTTCGCTGCCGCCCTGGAAGGAGGCGTCCGCGGCGATCGTGATGTAGCCCTGCTCCGCGAGCCGCTGCGCGTACCGGCCCGAGGTCTGCTCCTTGACCCCGCCGTTCGGGTGCGCCACCGTGATCGCGGGGAACGAGCCGTTCGGGTCGTAGCCCGCCGGAGTGTAGACGTTCGCCGCGATCTTCAGTCCGTGCAGGGTGTAGCCGACCGGGTGGATGTTGACCTTGCCCGGTTCGTTTGCCGTGATCGCGTACTCGTAGACCAGGCCGAAGGGGTGGTCCCGGTAGTCGAGGACCGGGCCGGGGCCCGTCGCGTCTGCCTGCGTGTCACTCATGGGATTCCTTCTGATGTCGCGCCCGGCGCTGGGCGCGGTGGGTGGGGGACGTCGGCTGGACTGTCCTGCCGGTCAGTCCAGGCCCTTTTCGGCCAGGAACTCGGAGATCTGGTCGGCGATCTCGACGTTGTTCAGGTCCGACTGGAGAAAGTGGGTGTTGCCGGTGATGCCGATGTCCGGCAGCAGGACGAGACGGGCGTCGCCGCCGTGCCGGTTGACCGCGTCGACCCAGAGGCGGGCCATCGCGAGGCGGACCCGCCAGTTGTCGCGGCCGGCGATGTCGGTCGGCTCGGTCGGGATGTTGTCGCCGTAATAGACGACGATCGGGACCTTGGTCAGGGCTTCGAACTGGGCGAGCGGGACGGGGACGGCGGTCATGGTGCCCGCGGACGACGGCATCGGCTCCGGCTCCTCACCCTCGGGGAAGACGAAGCCGCTTCCCGGCTCCAGGGCGACGACGCCCTTGACGGAGCTGTTGCGCATGGTGGTGAGCCAGCCGAAGCCGCCCGCGTGCGAGTGCGTGACCAGGACGCCGGGGCCGGTCCGGTCGAAGAGTGCCGAGACGCCGTTCGCGAGGACCTCGCCGTCGATGGGGCCGGTGTCGGGGACCATGGAGCGGAAGAACTGCTCCAACGCCTCGGGGCCGCTCGGGAACCGGCTGCCCGGGTAGAGGTCCGGCCACAGCCCGAAGCGGAACTGGTTGTAGAACCACTGGTCGGTCGTCGCCGCGTCGATGGTGGTGCTCACGGTCGTCTGGCCCGCGCTGCCGCGGCGCGGCTCGTCCAGCGTGTACACCGTGAAGCCGCGGCGCAGAAAGAGCGTCTGGAAGCCTTCGCGGCCGTCCGGGGTGGTGCCCCAGCTGGTGCCGGCCTGTTTGTAGCCGTGCCACAGCACCAGCGGCAGCGGGCGCGGGTTCTGCGGGATCTGGTAGAAGACCCGGGCGTGGTCGCCGTGGATCGTCTGCCCGGCCGGGTCGGTGGGGTTGCGGGGGTCGAAGGTGCCAGGCGTGCGCACCAGGGTGCCGCCCACGGCGAAGCCGCCCTGGCCGGTGAGGGTCAGCGGGGCGAAGCCCCGGCGGGGACCGGAGCTGTTCATGCCGACGCGCCTGCCTCTTCGTAGACGTCGTCGGTGACGAGCTCGCCCCACTCGACGTCGGGTACGTCCGGGGCGCCGGAGCCCTCCGACAGCGCGATGTGGGTCATGAAGCGGTCGGGGGCCGCGCCGTGCCAGTGCCACTCGCCCGGCGGGGTGTGGACGGTGTCGCCGGGGCGCATCACGATGGTCCTGCCGTCACGTGTCTGCACCAGGCCGATGCCCTCGGTCACGTGCAGGGTCTGGCCGACCGCGTGCCGGTGCCAGGCGGTGCGGGCGCACGGCGAGAACCGCACCACGCCCATCCGCAGCCGCGACGGGTCCTGCCCTTCGACGACCATGTCCACCCAGACATCACCGGTGAAGCGTTCCGCGGGAGCCTTGGCGGTGGGCTTCTTCGCAAGGAGTTCCATGTCGTCCGCCCGCCCTACTTCGCAGTACCGTCGGTGGCGTCGGCAGCGTCTTCCACGATGCCCTTGAGCTGGACGAGCGCGCCCATGCCGCTGGGCCATCCGGCGTAGAACGCCACGTGGGTGAGGGCCTCGACGAGTTCGTCCCTGCTCAGCCCGTTCTCCAGAGCGAGCTTCAGATGGCTGTCGAGCTGGCCGGGCCGGTAGGTGGCGGCGAGGACCGCGACGGTGATCAGGCTGCGGTCCCGTGGAGACAGGCCCTCGCGTTTCCATACGTCGCCGAACAGCACGTCGTCGGTGAGCTGGACCATCTTCGGAGCGAGATCGCCGAGCAGCTGCTGAGCGCGGCTGGGCTGGTCGGACATGGCTGCTTTCCTCTCGGAGACCGCGGAAGCGGTTGAGTGGGAGAAGTCGGCCCGGGGCGCTCCGGCCGGGAAGGCCAACCAGGCACCGGTGCCGCGGACGCGCCCGGACACCGGGGCGCAGCAGTCAGTCTTGCCTTCCGATCAGGGCTCCGGCCAGCAGAAAGAGGGGCCCTGTCATTGCCTGGGTGGTCACTGCCCCCCAGGACCGGCCCGGGGCGTGCGGACGCGTCCCGCCGTCAGCCGGGGGCCGTCGGTCCTCTCGCCGTCGGGGCGCGGGCGCTGGGGGCGGTCCTTGTCGAGGAGGGCCACCTTGTCCTGATCGGGGCTGTCGGGTTCGGCGAAGAAGATGACGAAGCGGTGTTTCGGGCTGTGGTCCACCGGCATGGACTCGTGGCCCAGGTGCAGGTCGCCGACCTCGGGGTGGTGGAAGAGGCGTATGCCCGGGGCGTGCGGCTTGATGTCGTAGCGTTCCCACAGCGTCGCGAACAGCTCGCTCTTCGGTACGAGTTCACCGACCAGGTCGGTCAGATCGGGGGCGCCGGGGTCGGTGCCCGCGAGCATGCGCAGTCGGGCGACGCAGGCTCTGGCCCGCTCGTCCCAGTCGTCGAGGACCTCGGGAGCCCGGGGGTGGAGGAAGACGTAGCGGGCGATGTTGCGGGTCTGCGGTAGCTGGTCGTCCAGGCCGGCGAACAGCCGCAGCGCGCTGGGGTTGCAGGCGAGCACGTCCAGGCAGCGGTCGAGAATGAACACCGGGTTGGGGCGCAGCCGCTCGATCAGCGCCAGCACACTGGGACGGACCTCTCGGGGCGGCAGTTCCGCCGACCCGGCGGAACCTGTTCCGGCGAGCACGGCCAGATCGCGCAGGTGCTCTTGCTCATGCGCGTCCAGACGAAGGGCCCGGGCGAGGGAGTCGATGACGGAGGGGCTGGGGTGGATCTCCTTGCCCCGCTCCAGACGGATGTAGTAGTCGATGCTGATCCCGGCCAGCGCGGCCAGCTCCTCCCGGCGCAGTCCGGGGGTGCGGCGTATTCCCACCGCGGTCAACCCCGCCTGGTCCGGGGTGATCTCGGCGCGGCGCGCCCGCAGATAGCGGCCGAGGCCGCTGTCCGCCGACTTGCCGTTCCCGTCCTTCACCGTACGCGCCATGGAACCCATGGTGCCCGCTCATGGCCTGGGACGTCGCTTCAGGGGGGCGCGCAATGGCCTTGGCGGGCGTGGGCAGGGCGGCCAGGGAGGGGCCAGGAACGTTCAGGGTGTGTGCCGGTCTTGTGGTCGGGTGTGGGTGACGGCGGAGCGCACCGCTTCCACGGCCTGCTGGATCCGGGCGGGTTTGGCGCTCAGGGGTCGGATTCCGCCGTTGCCGGTGTCTCCCTGTTGGAGGGTGAGGCGCCCGTCGGCGGGGCAGACGCGGTCGAACCAGTCGGGGCGGACCATCGTGTACGGGGAGCCGGAGGACCGGACGAGCCACTCGGCTCGCCGCTTCCAGTCGATGACGGGCTCGTATCCCTGCCCCGTGCCGGTCACGTAGAGCGTGGACATGAGGGCGATGCGCGGCCGGCGCGATCCGAGCGTGTGGAAGGCCTTGGCCACGGCGCCGTGGTCGACTCGCTCGTGGTCGCCCGCGTCGGAGCCGTGCGTGACGGTGATCGCGTCGACGCCGCGGGCGGCATCGGCCGGTGTTTCGGACCGGGCGAGGTCGCCGACGACACCCCCTCTCGAAGGTGCGGGGCTGAGGGTCGTGCGGTAGGCGGGGCTGCTCCGCGCGGCGTGGGCCGTGCTCCGCTCCATCACTGGTGGGGCTCCGGCTTGAGGAGGGAGCTCGCCGCAACACCGGGTACGGTGGAGGCGGCGATCAGCAGGCTCGCGTCCATGCCGGACGGGAAACCGGCACGGGCACACTCGTGGGCTGCGCCGCGAGGAACTCGACACCCTCGCGGGCGTCGGCGTCGACTGCCGCGCGTCTGGAGTGCGGCACGGAGACCCGTCCGGTGGGCCGGGAGGCAGCGGCGTCGAAGGCACCGCGCAACGCAGCGGCGGCGGCCTACCCTCGCGGGCGGCGGCCCGGCACAGTGCGACGCACGGGATCGTCCGGGGCGCGGGTCGGACGGGAGGCGTCCACGCGCACTCCGGCGGCGGCCGCGCGGCACACGCGTACTGCGGGAACACTGAGCGGCCGGCGGCCGGGCGCGGCCACGGCAGCGCAGCAGTGCCGCCCGGCGAGACGGGCCGCCGCCAGATCGGGATCCCGGCTACGCGGCCACGACAACGCCCCTGACCCCCGGCCGCGCTCCGGCTCCTGTCCGTCACCTGCTCGCGCTGCCACATGACGCGCTCTCTCTCGGTCAGGCGAGGGGAAGACGGGCGCGCCGCAGCCACGCCTGGACGTCGGCGTCGGCGTCCCGGACTTCCTCACCGCGCACCGCGAGTCCCGTTCCGATGGTTGCGCCGCGGCAGGAGGCCCGGTAGTCGCGCTCGGTGGTGCCGAGACCGCTCATGGCATACGTGGTGATCGGGAAGACGGTCTTGCCGCGGAAGTCGAACTTCTCGGTGAAGGTCGACATGATCATGGGCGCTCTGACGTTCCAGATGGGGCTGGCCAGCAGCACGGTGTCGTAACGCTCGATGGAGGAGGGGAGGCCGACGATGGCCGGTCGTGCGTCGGCTTCCTGCTCGCGGACGTTGCGTGCGACCGTCTTCTCGTAGTCGCCGGGGTAGGGGTCGACGGCTTCGATGCGGTACACATCGCAGTCGATGCGCTCGCTGATCATGCGGGCGAGGACTTCGGTGTTTCCGGTCTTGAGGTTGGTGCGCCCGCCGTAGGAGTAGTTCTCGCCGGGCCGGGAGAAGTAGGCGAGCAGGATTCGCCTCCCGGGCCCGGTCGTCGAGGCGGGTCGTTCAGTGGACTCCCGTGCGGCCTCCCCGCTTCGCGTGGAGGTGGAACAGCCGGTGATCTGGGCACCGGTCATGATGGTGGCTCCTGCCAGAAGTGCGCCGCGAAGGAGTGTGCGCCGCCGCGGCGTTGCGAGTTCGTTCACTGTCATGCGTCGGTTCCGTGAGAGAAGCGGACGGCGTCGAGATCCGCGCGCACCTCCCGCGGCTCGGCTTCCACCGGAAGGTCGGCCGGGTCCAGCACGCCGTCCAGGGAGCCGGCTTCGTCGCTCTTGAGTGCGCCGAAGAGCCCTGTCCAATCGGACTGCTCTTCGCCCTCGGCGGCGATGAGCTCGAACGTCTTTCCCAGTGCGGTGCTGGTCAGCAAGGAGCGGACGAGTGTCTCGGCGATCTGGTCGCGGGCGATCCCGCCGTCGACCGTGCCGCCCTGTTCCAGTACGAGGCGCCGCTGGGTGGGGCCGGCGTCGTCGAACCAGCCGGGGCGGACGATCGTGTAGGGCAGTCCGCTGGCACGCAGCAGGCGCTCGGAGCGCCGTTTCCAGGGCGAGTTGCCCGGGATGTCGCTGCGGGTGGCGTAGATGGAGGTCATCAGCGCCACCCGCGGCCGGGCGCCGTCGAGTGCCCGCAGGAGGTTGCTTACGCCGCCGTAGTCGACACGGCGGCGGGTCTCGGGGTCGCCGCCGGAGCCGTGGGTGAGGACGATGGCGTCGGCTCCGCCGACCGCGCGCTGCAGTGAGGCGGTGTCCTCGAGGTCAGCCTGTACCAGTTCGACGCCGGGCAGCAGCCGTTCGGCTCGGTGCACGCCGCGTACGAGTGCGCGCGGGCGCAGGCCGTGCCGCCCGGCGGCCGCGACCGCGAGCCGTCCGATACTGCCGGTCGCGCCGACCATGAGTACGTCGGTGATGTTCTGCTTCGGGGACATGGCGGAGCTTTCTCCTGTGGGGGGTGTCGGCGCTTGCCGGATCAGCTGTCCAAGCGGCGCTTGCTGAGCCAGGTGACCATCTCCGGGTCGTGGTGGTCGAAGAACAGCGAGCTGCCGGTGTCCAGGGTGGCGATGGCCGCCATCTGGTCGTCGCTGAGCTCGAAGTCGAAGATGTCGAGGTTCTCCGCCATGCGCTCGGGGCGGACCGACTTGGGGATGGCGATGACGTCTCGCTGGGTCAGCCAGCGAAGGACGACCTGGGCCACGGACTTGCCGTGCTTCTCGCCGATCTCGCTCAGCAGCGCGTTGGTGAAGAGGTCGTTCTTGCCCTCGGCGAAGCCGCCCCAGGACTGGATCTGTACCCCGTGCTCGCGCATGAGGACCTGGTAGTCGGCGCGCTGGAAGAACGGGTGGGTCTCGATCTGGTTGACCGCGGGGGTGATCTCGTTGTTGAAGATCAGGTCGAGGAGCCGGTCGGGGTAGAAGTTGGCGACACCGATCGCCTTGGCCAGGCCGGCGCGGTGCAGATCCTGCATGGCCCGCCACTGGCCGTAGACGTCACCGTAGGGCTGGTGCATCAGGTACAGGTCGAGGTAGTCCAGACCGAGCTTCTTCAGCGAGGTCTCGAAGGCACGCTCGGTGTTCTGCTCGGCGGGCGCGTCCTGGACATACAGCTTGGTGGTGACGAACAGTTCCTCGCGCGGGATCCCGCTGCTCTTGATGGCGCGGCCGACGGCCTCCTCGTTGCCGTAGGAGGCGGCCGTGTCGAGGAGGCGGTAGCCGGCGGCGAGGGCGTCGGTGACGGCCTGCTCGGTCTCCTCCAAGGGGATCTGGAACACGCCGAAGCCGAGGATCGGCATCTCTACGCCGTTGTTCAGAGTCACGGTCTGCATGGGAATTCCTTCTGTGTGTTCTGTACGTTCTGCGCGGGGTGAAAGGACGAGCGGTGGGCAGCCGGGACGGTCAGCGTTCGAGCATCCGCAGGCCGGCTTCCGTATGGGTGGCTCCGGCCGCCGCGGGGAGGCTGGTCAGCCTGTCCAGCTGAGCGGCGGTCAGCCGCACGGCGTCGGCGGCGGTGTTCTCCTCGACGCGGTGGACCCGCTTGGTGCCCGGGATGGGGGCGATGTCGTCGCCCTGGGCCAGGAGCCAGGCCAGGGCGACCTGGGCGGGGGTGGCGTCCGCTTCCGCGGCGACGGCCTGGACCTCGTCGGCGAGGCGCAGGTTGCGCCGGAAGTTCTCGCCGGTGAAGCGCGGGTTGCCGTGCCGGAAGTCGCCCTCCTTGAAGTCGTCGGTCGAGCGGATCGTGCCGGTGAGGAAGCCGTGGCCGAGGGGCGCGAACGGCACGAAGCCGATGTTCAGCTCGCGCAGCAGCGGCAGCACCCGGGCCTCGGGATCGCGGGTCCACAGCGAGTACTCCGACTGCACCGCGGTCACCGGATGCACGGCGTGCGCGCGGCGGATGGTGTCGGGCCCGGCCTCGGACAGGCCGATGGCGCGGACCTTGCCCTCGGCGACGAGCTCGGCAAGAGCGCCTACGGTGTCCTCGATCGGGATGTCCGGGTCGACCCGGTGCTGGTAGTACAGGTCGATGTGGTCCGTGCCCAGGCGGGTGAGCGAGCCTTCGACGGCGGTGCGGATGTTGGCCGGGCTGCTGTCGAGGTGCCACACCCCGGCGCCCGCGTGGGAGACGAGGCCGAACTTCGTCGCCAGCACGACCTGGTCGCGGCGACCCCTGAGGGCCCGGCCGAGCAACTCCTCGTTGGCGTACGGCCCGTAGATCTCGGCGGTGTCGATGAAGGTGACGCCCAGCTCCAGGGCCCGGTGCAGGGTGCGGATGGACTCCGCTTCGTCGGTTCCGGAGTCGGTGTAGCCGTGGGACATTCCCATGGCACCGAGACCGATTCGGGAAACCTCCAGGTCACGCAGCTTGATGTAGCGCATCGGCTCTCTCCGCTTGATCGCCTTCCGGCGGGTTCCTCTCTGGCTCGGAATCCACTTTCGCGCCGTTTCTCTCCGTGTGGCAGGCCGGGTTCTGCGGGGGAATGACAGGGCCCCCCACCGTGGGGCCGACCAGGTGAGAGCGGTATGACACGCATGCCGAGGCTCCTGGGGCACCAGGAGCGGCGGCGATGTGGAGCCGGGCCGGTCTCTGCGGGCCCACCGGTGACCACGAGCGGTACTCGGCCCGCCGTCGCGTCGGCACGACACAGCACCCCACTCGCCTTTCACCCGGGTCATGACCTCGCCAGGCTGAGGACCGGGGCCGCGGGGTGGATCGGGCCGGTGCTGTGAGTCAGGGGGAGGCCGGTGCCGTGGTGGGTGTGGGCGATGATCTCGGCGGTGATGGAGACGGCCGTCTCTTCGGGGGTGCGGGCGCCGAGGTCGAGGCCGATGGGGGAGTGCAGGCGGGCCAGTTGTACCTCGGGCACGCCGGCTTCACGCAGGCGTTCCAGGCGCTGGTCGTGGGTGCGGCGGGAGCCCATCGCGCCCACGTAGGCGAGGGGGAGGCCGAGAGCCCGGCGGAGCAGGGGGATGTCGAACTTGGCCTCGTGGGTCAGGACACAGACGGCCGTACGGGCGTCCACTTCGGCGCGGTCCAGGTAGCGGTGCGGCCAGTCGAGGACGACCTCGTCGGCGTGGGGAAAACGGGTGGGCGTGGCGAAGACGGGGCGGGCGTCGCAGACGGTGACCCGATAGCCGAGGAAGGACCCGGCCCGGCTGAGGGCGGCGGCGTAGTCGACCGCGCCGAAGATCAGCATCCGGGGCGAGGACGCGTGGACGTGGACGAGTACGGACAGGGGATCGGGACAGGTGTCGCCGTCCCCTCCCACCTCGATACGCCCGGTGCGCCCGGCGTGCAGCAGTGCCCGGGCCTGTGCGGCCACCCCGGCGTCCTCGCGCGTGCCGCGACCCAGGGATCCCTCGTGCGCGCCGTCGTACCCGACGAGACTCAGCGTGCGTCCCAGCAGTTCCGCCGGGCCGTCGACGACGTGGGCCACGGCGCTGGGGCGGCCGTTTCCCACGGCTTCGAGAGCTCGGGTCAGGTGCGGCAGGGCGGTGGGTTCGACACGTTGCACCAGCACGTCGAGCTCACCGCCGCAGGTGAGGCCGACCGCGAAGGCATCGGAGTCGGAGTAGCCGAAACGTGCGCGCCGCGGGGGCCCGCCGGAGTCGAGGATCTCGCGGCACAGGTCGTAGACGGCTCCTTCGACGCAGCCACCGGAGATGCTGCCGACCGCGTTGCCGTCGGTGTCGACGGCGAGCGCGGTGCCCGGGGGCAGGGGCGCGCTGCCGCTGACGCCGACGACGGTGGCGAGGGCGAAGGAGCGGGCCTCGCCGCACCACGAGTGCAGCGTGTCCGCGATGTTCAGCATGGATGGTCCTTTGAGAAAGGTCCTTCGAGAAAGCTCGGAATGAACGGGCCGCCGCCGCGCCGCGGGGGAACGGAAGTACGCGGCGGCGGCCCGGGCCGTCCCGCGTTTCCGCGGCACGACGTGGGGTGCGCCCCGGCGGTGACGGCCGCACCGGCCGGGACCGCCCGGTGCATGACTCAGAGCAACGCCTCAGCGGTGATGGGCAGTTCGCGGATCCGGCGGCCGGTGGCGTGGAAGACGGCGTTGGCGATGGCGGGCGCCACGCCGACCAGGACGACCTCACCGAGTCCCTTCACGCCGATGGGGTCCGCCTCGTCGTCCCGGCCGTCGAGGTAGATCGCCCTCAGGTCGCGGACGTCGGCGTTGACCGGGACCAGGTAGTCGGCGAGGTTGGCGTTGACGATCCGTCCGTCGCGGTGGTCGGTGACCGTGTGTTCCAGCAGGGCCGCGCCGATACCGCCGACCATCGCGCCGATGGCCTGGCTGTCGGCCAGCTTGGGGCTGATGATGCGGCCCGCGTCGAAGACCCCGAGCATCCGCCGCACCCGGACCAGACCGGCACTGGCCCGCAACAAGGTCGACGTGAAGAAGGTGCTCACGGCCTGGCCGGACATACTGCGGATGGCCGGCTCCCTGGTCACCAACCAGGTCAGGGCCTACGACCTGCTGCGGATGTTCGGCCGCGGGGGCCACCCCACC
This sequence comes from Streptomyces sp. NPDC086777, assembly GCF_040702065.1. NCBI lineage: Bacteria > Bacillati > Actinomycetota > Actinomycetes > Kitasatosporales > Streptomycetaceae > Streptomyces > Streptomyces sp. NPDC086777. The sequence goes on from NZ_JBFBJI010000013.1 coordinate 142,896, forward strand.
CTGCTGGTACAGGCGGTCGCCGAGTACGGGCGGATCGCCAAGACCCTGCACCTGCCGTCGTCGACCCGGTCGACGACACCTACCGGCGTCAGATGCACAAGGGCTCACCGTCCAGGAGTTCCGTAACAAACTCGCGCGCGACATCTGCCACGGCAAGAAGGGCACCATCCACCAGGCGTACCGGGACGGGAGGGAGGACCAGCTCGGCCCGCTCGGCCTGGTCCTGAACGCCGTCGTGCTCTGGACGACCCGGTACATCGACGCCGCCGTCGCCCAGCTCCGCGCCGAGGGACACGAGATCCGCGACGAGGACGTGGCCCGGCCGTCCCCGCTCAAGCACCGCAACCTCAACGTCCTGGGCCGGTACAGCTTCACCGCCACCTCGCCGACCGGTCGGGCACCCTGTGCCCGCTCTGGGACCCGGACGAGGCCGGGCTCGACGACGAGGACGGCGCGGAGGGCTGACGGGCCCCAGGTACCAACGACGAACTTGGCGTCGAACCGCTCCTTGCCCAGCCGCTCCACGAGACCGGTGAGGTACTTCAGCTGCGCGGCCGTGATCCGGTCCTTCTGCGCCGCGGCCTTCCACTTCCCGATCTCTTCGCGCATCCGCCCGTAGTACTCACTGTCGGCCGCCGTGCGCTTCGCCTCCGTCTCCGGGCTGCGGAGGTGACCCGCACGCCCTCGTGCCAGGTCTGGGGTCGGCGACGACGCTGGGCGCTCGACGGCGGCCCCGAGCTGTGGGCCCGGCAGTGGTTGGCCGGATCAGAAGAAGGTGGGCAGGCGCGGGGTGTAGGGGTCTTCCAGTGCGGCGATCTCGTCGTCGGTGAGCATGAGGTCGAGCGCGGCGACGGCGTCGGTGAGGTGGCGGGTCTTGGTGGCGCCGACGATGGGCGCGGACACGACAGGGTTTTTCAGCACCCACGCCAGTGCGACCTGGGCCATCGGGACACCGCGCGCGTCGGCGATCTTCTGGACGGCGTCGACGATGGCTTCGTCGGTGTCGACGAACAGGGGGCGGCCGGCGTAGTCGGTGTCGGGGGTGGCCTTGGCCCGTAGGGTGCTGTCCTGGCCCCAGGGGCGGGCGACACGGCCGCCGGCCAGGGGACTCCAGGGGATGGAGCCGACACCGGAGTGGGCGAGGAGGCCGAACATCTCCCGCTCCTCCTCCCGTGCCAGCAGGCTGTACTGGTCCTGCATGGACACGAAGGGCGTCCAGCCATGGCTCCGGGCCGCATGCTGCATGGTGGCGAACTGCCAGGCCCACATCGAGGAGGCGCCGAGGTAGCGGACCTTGCCGGCCTTGACGACGTCGTGCAGGGCTTCCATGGTCTCCTCGACCGGGGTCTCCGGGTCGAAGCGGTGGATCTGGTACAGGTCGACGTAGTCGGTGCCCAGCCGGGTCAGGGAGGCGTCGATCTGCTCCATCACGGCCTTGCGCGACAGCCCCGACCCACCGGGGCCGTCGTGCATGGGGTTGAACAGCTTGGTGGCCAGGACGACGTCGTCGCGCTTCGTGTACTTCTTGATCGCGCGGCCCACGATCTCCTCGGAGGCGCCGTAGGCGTAGATGTTGGCGGTGTCCCAGAAGGTGATCCCGGACTCGACGGCCTGGCGGAAGATCGGTTCAGCGCCTTCGTCGTCCAGAGCCCACGGCATCTGCGAGGTGTCGCCGAAGCTCATGCATCCGAGTGCGATCCGGCTGATCTTCAGCCCCGAGGTACCCAGACGGGTGTACTGCATGACGCGCTCCTCATCGTCGGCGCAGCCGGCCGACACCGGCTGCTTCAACATCGAGGCTAGGCAGCCGACCGTCGCGGTGGGAGATGCTGCCAGCACCCCCCAACCGGGCAAGCACACGCCCGCTGCCTAGGTATGGGTCGCCTGGGGGGGCGGTGCTTCCTGGCCACCCGACGGGCGCATATCACCCCCGGACCAGGCCGGCCGGACCCGCGGGCAGGTGCGCGCGACGCCCCTCAGCCCGGCATATCGTGCGCTGGTGCAGCGGACGCCGCCGTGCGGGATGGTGCTGAGGGGGGTGCTGGCAGCATCTCCCACGTCCACGGTGGGGCCCGTAGCGTGAAGGGCATGAACAACCGCAGCGAGGTACGGGACTTTCTGATCTCACGCCGCGGCAAGGTCACCCCCGAGCAGGTGGGCCTCGTCGACCACGGCGGCACCCGCCGTGTGCCCGGTCTGCGACGCAGCGAGGTGGCCGACCTGGCAGGGGTGTCGGTGGAGTACTACACACAGCTCGAACGCGGCAACGTGCGCGGCGCCTCCGAGAGCGTCCTGGACGCCGTGGCCCGGGCGCTGCAGCTGGACGAGGCCGAGCGGGCACACCTGTTCGACCTGGCGCGCGCGGCCAACAGCGGCACGGCGGTGCGCCGCCGTCCGGCGGTACAGCGGGTACGTCCGGCCATCCAGGCGATCCTGGACAGTCAGCTGTCCCCGGCCTATGTCACCAACGGCCTCGCGGACGTCCTGGCCACCAATACGCTGGGCAAAGCACTCTTGTCTCCGCTGTACGAGGACCCCGCCCGCCCGGTCAACGCCGCACGGTTCCGGTTCCTGAACCCCCGCGCGGCCGGTTACTACCTCGACTGGGAGGCCACCGGCCGCGACGGCGTCGCCGGGCTGCGCCTCATGGCCGGCAAGAACCCCTACGACAAGGCACTCACCGATCTGATCGGGGAGCTGTGCACCCGCAGCGAGGAGTTCCGCACCCGGTGGGCCTCACAGGACGTCCGCGCTCACCGCACGGGAGTCAAACGGCTGCACCACCCGGTCGTCGGTGACCTCGAACTCTCCTACGAAGCCCTGGAACTGCCTGCCGATGCCGGTCTCGTGCTGATCGTCTGCACCGCACAACCCGGCTCGTCCAGCCGCCAGGCCCTCGACCTGCTTGCCAGCTGGGCTGCCGCGCCCGACCCCGTCGAGCCCGCTCAGGAAGAACCGAGCGACCGCGGCCGGTAGCACCCGGCCCACATTCCTCACACCATCCAGCCCGCCGTCGGCCACCGGCCGAGCACGGGCGGCGAACCGCCGTTCCCCCACGTGCCGGTGCGCCCCCTCGCGCCCTTCAGCACCACCTCGAAAGGTTCACCATGTCCAAGATCCCCCATGTCACGCTGAACAACGGCGTCCAGATGCCGATCCTCGGCTTCGGCGTCTTCCAGGTCCCCGCCGAGGAGACCGAGCGGGTCGTCACCGACGCCCTGGCCGCCGGCTACCGCCACCTCGACACCGCCGCCGCCTACGGCAACGAAGAGGCCGTCGGCAAGGCCGTCAAGAACAGCGGCATCGCCCGTGACGAGCTGTTCATCACCACCAAGATGTGGGTCAACGAAAAGGGCGAAGAGGGCGCCAAGGCGGCCTTCGACACGTCCCTGCGCCTGCTCGGACTGGACTACCTGGACCTGTACCTGATCCACCAGCCCTTCGGTGACTACTACAGCTCCTGGCGCGCCATGCAGGACCTGCACCATCAGGGCCTGATCAAGGCGATCGGCGTGTCGAACTTCTACTCCGACCGCCTGGTCGACCTGATCGACCACAACGAGATCACCCCCGCGGTCAACCAGATCGAGACCCACCCCTACTTCCAGCGCGCCGCCGACCAGGCCCTCATGGCCGAGCGCGGCGTGCAGATCGAGTCGTGGGGCCCGCTGGCCGAAGGCCGCAACAACATCTTCGGCGACCCGACGCTGAGCGCCATCGGTGAGGCGCACGGCAAGTCCGTGGCCCAGGTAGTACTGCGCTGGCTGACCCAGCGCGGTGTCGTGGTGATCCCCAAGTCCTCGCGACCGGAGCGCATGGCCGAGAACCTCGCGGTCTTCGACTTCGAGCTGACCGCCGACGAGATGGACCGCATCGCCGCCATGGACACCGGCGCAAGCATCGTCTTCGACCACCGCGACCCGCAGACGGTCAGCGCCGTCGGCGGGTACCGCCTCGGCTGAGAACCCTCTGCGTCTTCCTCGCCTGGGCGCCGGCCCGCGGTGCCTCCCGCGCGCTGGGAGCACCTGGGTGTCGGAAGGGGGCGCGGTTGCCTTCGCCCCCTGCACCCGTCCGATCGGAAGCAGCCGGCAGAAGCCTGGGCGCGAGAGCCCAGGCTTCTGCCGGCTGTCGGGTCCTGTGGCATGAGGGAGCCACCGGGCCCGCCGGCACGCGCCGGCGGGCCCTGACTACCGACACCGCAATCAGCAACCCAAGTGCCGACTGGTCACTCTTATAAACGGTTCATCTCAAGGGCTCAGCGCCAACGGCTGTAGCGATGGCCCCCATGGCCGTACCTCGCGTCACCGCGGCAAGGAGGTACTGGTGGGACGGAGCTCACTCGATCCCGGCTGCCCGCCGAAGTTCGACGAGGTCCCAGTAGAAGGGACGGACGTCAGTGACCTTGCCGTCCTCGATCCGGAACAGTTCGGCGGCCGGCATTTCCCACGGCGATCCGTCCTTGGCTACGCCCTCGACGTCGACCAGGCCCATGACGCGGTGGGGGCCCTCTACGAGGACCTCCCGAACGGTGATCTTGCAGAAACCGCAGCTCTCGAACAGCTTGGCCATCGCGGCGTCGGCCTCAGCCCCACTCCACTGCCCGGGCATCGGGGAACCAGTGGGCTGCGTCATGACGTAGTCGTCGGAGAAGTAAGCGCCGAGTTCGTCGAGAGTCCCACGGTCGGCGGCCTCGTAGATCTTGCGGACGATCTCACGGTTGCGGTCGGTGACGGACAGCGTCGTGGGCATGGCGATACTCCTTGAGGATGGGCGCGACCGTATCGACCGGCAGATGTCCGAGTTGCAGGGCGCGCGCGACCGCCTCGACGACATGATCACCGAAGCGGCGGGGTCCGGCCACTCTTACTGCCCGTACCTCCCAACCTGAACAGGACCAGCGGCCGCCCTGCTGGACCCGATCGGACTGGCGCGGCCCGCGCTCGCCGAGGACGGCAACCCCACCTTTCACATCGGTCAGGACCACGGCTCCAAGGACGTCGACTTCAGCAACGCGCTGCGGGCCCGTGTCAATGACGGCCGCAGTTCCGTCGTGGCGGGTGCAGGCAGCGCCTACCAGGTCAGCCACACCGCTGCCACCACCGACCGGGAGCGCCCCGAGGCGTACGTCCAGATGGACATCCACGCCTGGGGCAGCGCGACGACCTGTATGCGCCTGAACCTGCGCCGCTCAGGCCTGTACCTCGTCGGCTGGCGGGACACGACTCCGTTCGGCGAGAACTGCTCCGACCTGGAGCCGCGCAACAAGCCAGCAACCGAGGTGACATGGCCCGTGGAGCACGGCACGGCGCAGGGGTTGGTCAGCGACGAGAACAACTGGGCCACCTTCAGTGGGCGCTTCAACTGGATCCTCCGTCAGCCGTTCGGCTTCCGTGACCCCAACCGGCAACAACGGTGAGGCCGTCGACGTCACCCTGCACACGGCGGTCGACTACGCCCACTACCTCCTGGCCACGGCACTGCACCGCTCCTGACCCGACGTCCGAAGGTCCCCGGCACATCCCCGTGGGCGGGGCTGCTGTTCCCGGGAAGAGCAGCCCCACCACCGCTTTCACGCGGGCCTGTTGGCGGCCCCTCGCAGCTGCGTGCGGGCGATGCGCCTGTGCCACTGAGCGTCAGCCGTTGGGCCCCCAGTACAGGGGAACGCTGTAACCGTTGCTGGTGGCTGTGACGTCACTTCGTGCCGTGGCGTAGTACTCATGGGGAAGCAACGGCAGATCGACCGTCGACGGATGCCGGCGATCGCTCAGGATCGAGTAGACGCCGCCCGGCAGGCTCTGCAGCTGCGGCTTCGTGTTGAAGCACGGATCCGTGGAGAGTGGGATGAGGGTCGCACACGAAGCCGAGGGGGCCTGCGTCGTCAGCATCAGGCGCAGCGCGTGGTCGGGTGCGATCGACCACTGTCGTGGACGCAGAGCGACATCCAGCCGATAGGTCCGGTCCGGTCGCAAGTAGTCGTCCGCGACTGCGGTCTGATAGGGACGGACGGCGAGCCCGTGCTTGTCCTGCCACGACTTTCGCCGGTCAAGACCCCGCTGGCTGCCGACGAGCGCACCGTTGCTGATGAGCGTCGCCGTCCCGCCCGGGGCTACATCGTACAAGGAGGCGATCAACTCGAGGTTGGCGTTGCTCGACTTCGCGTACACGGTCAGGGCGATCGGTCCGGAGAGGGTGGCGCCGTCGGGCGCCGGTGCCGAGTTGTAGGTGAGCGTGCCGTCCGGCAGGCTTGGCTGTTCCCAGGCCAGGGACTGCGACGCGGCCGCGGCGGACCGGGGGTGCGTGGAGAGGGTCCCGTCCGTGCCCAGGTACAACGCCCGGTACCTGTCCACCATCGGGTAGGTGCTCGCGTTGATCCAGCGAGCCGAACCCACCTCGTACAGGTGCATCGGCGTCGTCGTCCGGTCGATTCCGGTGTTCTCGCCCTTGAGGAAGGTGTCGAACCATTCCAGCCAGATGGTGGGGTCGAGCCCCATCGTGTGACTGCCGTTGTTGACGATGACCTGGTATCGACCACTGACGTGCTGGTCGAAGCCCATCGGCCCACCCACGGGCCGGCCGGCCGCGGCGTTCTGCAGGCCCGCGTAGGTCATGAGCGAGCCCTCGTCCTCCACGTCGTTCCAGCCGGACCACAGCAGCGTGGGGATGTTGTTCCTGACGATCGCCCGCGTGTCCTCGACGGTGCCGCGTTCGTTCCAGTACGACCGCGCGTAAGCCGGATCGCCGCCCGACAGGACGTCCGAGTAGAGGCGCTGGTAGTAGGCGGTTACGGTCGGTCCGATCAGATCGCCGATGCCCGGCAGCGCGGCGGCGTTCTTCGTGGCCACCCCGCCGTTGAGGAACACGCCGTGCGGGAAGGCCTCTCCGACCCCGGAGCACGCCGAGACGACCGCTTCGAGCGGCGACTTCGGGCCCACCGCGGCGGCGGTGTTGATCGCCAGGACCCCCGGGCCGGAACAGCCCTCGAGGCCGACCTTGCCGTTCGAACCGTCCAGGTGCGCGGCCCAGTTGACGATCTCGACACCGTCCTGACGATCACGCGGGCCCTGGCTGTCGTACTGGCCGCCCGACGTTCCGGTACCGCGAGGCCGCACGGTGACCGCGATGTAGCCGTGCTGCACGAACCCCGCCGGCGCTCCGGGCAGATAGGTGTTCGCCTCATCCGTGTACGGCGTGAACTGCACGATCACCGGGAACTCTCCCGGCGCTCGCTGCCCGGTCGTGGGATCGGCCGGATAGGCGATCGTCGAGTTCAGTTCGACGCCGTCGTCCATCCGGACCGGGACATGGTCGTCCACGGCGACCCCGTATTCCACGGGCCCTGGCTCCCATCTGCCGCCGGGCCAGGGTGTCTGCGTGTGCGCGGGAGCCGCCGGACCGGGTGTCCCGGCCGCCGCGGGGACGGTCGGGACGCTCAATAAGCACATCGTGATCATGAACGCTCGCCACGCGACCACTCGACCGTTGGCCATGTCAACGCCTCCGTCACATCGTGTACGTATATGCGAACGCTGGACCGGATTTTCGAATAGGCTATGAGGGTCGAGCTGGATATTGTCAAGACTCGCGTCGGGTATCGAGTGTGTCTCGTGAGGCGAGCGGGGCAGTGGGCAGCGATGCGTGGCACGCCGTCTTCGACGCTTGAGAACGCAGCCCGTACCGGGAGTGAGCCGCCCGCTCGGCTCGCCGTACGTCGCGTACGAGTGCGCACGGGCGCAGGCCACGCCTCTGCGCGGCCTGCGCTGCGAGCAGTCCGATGCTGCCGGTCGCGCCGACCCTTTCCTCCGGCGTGGGCGCCAAGGGCCGCATGGTGCGGGGTACCCACGTCAGGAAGCTCCGGTGAAGCGCTGTCGCGCCTTCCGGGTCAGTCGTGAATGCGGACGTTGCCGATTCGGCTGACCGCGGCCGGGTCGCGGTGGTCGAAGAACAGCGAGCTGCCGGTGTCCAGGGTGGCGATGGCCGCCATCTGGTCGTCGGTGAGCTCGAAGCCGAAGACGTCGATGTTCTCCTTCATCCGGTCGGCGCGGACCGACTTGGGGATGGCGACGACCTCGCGCTGGACCAGCCAGCGAAGCACGACCTGCGCGACGGACCTTCCGTGCTGCTCGGCGATGCCGCTGAGCACCGGGTCCGTGAAGAGGTTGTTCTTGCCCTCGGCGAAGCCGCCCCACGACTCGATCTGCACGCCGCGCTCGCGCATGAGCTCCTGGTCGGCGGTGCGCTGGTGGAACGGGTGGGTCTCGATCTGGTTGACCGCGGGCGTGATCTCGTTGCGGTCGATGAGGTCGACGAGCCGGTCGGGGTAGAAGTTGGAGACACCGATCGCCCTCACGCGGCCTTCGCGGTGCAGCTTCTCCATGGCCCGCCAGGAGCCGTGGACGTCGCCGTAGGGCTGGTGGATCAGGTACAGGTCGAGGTAGTCCAGGCCGAGCTTGTTCAGCGAGGTCTCGAAGGCGCGCGCGGTGTTCTCCTCGCCGGTGTCCTGCACCCACAGCTTGGTGGTGACGAACAGTTCCGCGCGCGGGATGCCGCTCTTCTTGATGGCGCGGCCGACTGCCTCCTCGTTGCCGTAGGCGGCGGCCGTGTCGAGGGACCGGTAGCCGGCGGCGAGGGCGTGGGTGACGGCCTGCTCGGTCTGGTCCGGCGCGATCTGGAAGACGCCGAAGCCGAGGATCGGCATCGTGACGCCGTTGTTGAGAGTGACGGTCTGCATGGGATGTTCCTTGTGTTGTGGAGCGGGGTGGGACAGATGGCCGGTCAGTCTGCGGTCGAAGCTCCGGCCGAAGAGGCGTGGTTCACGGTGTTTCCCTTCACGACGCGCGCCGGGCGGGCCGGAGGAGGACGGTGGCCACGACGCTGACCGCCACCACCGCCGCGGCGATCAGGAGGCTGGTGTGCAGCCCGGAGACGAACCGGGCCCGGTCGGCGACCAGCGCACCGAAGACGGCGACGGCCAGGGCGCCGCCGAGCTGACGGGCCGCGTTGAGCACACCACTGGCGACGCCGGCCCGCTCGGCGGGCACGCTCTCCAGCAGCAGGGACACCAGCGCGGTCACGGCCATCGCACCGCCGGCGCCGACGGGCACCATCAGCACCACGGACAGCCACACGGGCCCGCCCGCGGGCACCGTCACCATCGCGAGCAGGCCCGCCGCCATGAGGCACTGACCGATGATCACCGGTATGCGCGCACCGAACCGCGTCGCGAGGCGGGCGGCGACGGGGCCCATGAAGGAGGTGAGCACGGTCATCGGCAGGAATCCCACACCGGTGGCCAGCGCGCTCAGCCCGTGCACCTGCTGGAGGTACAGCCCCAGCAGGAAGATCATGCCGTAGAAGCCGACGTTCAGGGCGAACCCGACGGCCGCAGAGAGCGACATCGTGCGGGAGCGCAACAGCGGCAGCGGTGTCATCGGATGCCGGCCACGGGCCTGCGCGACCAGGTAGGCGACGGCCGCCACGACCGCCACGGCGAAGGCGACCAGGACCCGCGTGGTGCCGAACCCCTCCGCACCGGCCTCGATGACCGCGTACGTCAGCGCGCCCATGGCGGCGACGGCGGCGACCTGCCCGGTCCAGTCGAACGGCACCTCCTGCCGCGGGGAGGACGGGGCGCGCCTCAGGAGCAGCAGGGCCACCGCGCCGACGGGCAGGTTGACGAAGAAGATCATCCGCCAGTCGATCACCGTGAGGAGGCCTCCGGCCACGGGCCCGGCAGCCGCACCCACCGAGCCGCTCACGCCCCACAGAGCGATCGCCTTCGCACGCTCCGCCGGGTCGGGAAAGGTCTCCCGCAGCAGTGCGAGCGAGGCGGGAACGACCATGGCGGCCCCGGCTCCCTGGACCAGCCGCGCCGCCACCAGGACGCCCAGGTTCGGCGCTGCCCCGCACACCGCGGACGCCAGGACGAACAGGCCCAGGCCGACGGCGAACGCCTGGCGGGCCCCGATGCGGTCGCTGATCGCGCCGGCGGACAGCAGGAACGCGGCGAAGGCGAGGGTGTACCCGTCGACCACCCACTGGAGCCCGGTCATCCCGCTGTCGAAGCCGCGTCCGATCGAGGGCAGGGCGACGTTGACGATCATCGCGTCGACCATGATGGTGAAGAAGCCGAGCAGTACGGCGGCCAGCGCCATACGTCCCCCCGACCTGCTGTGCGGCGGCAGTCCGGCCGTTCCTGTATCTGGGGAGGTGGATGAGGCGGACACGGACACGGGACGGTCTCCTGTGCTGGAAGGCTGGGGTGCTGACAGGTATCGAGCCTCGCGCCTTTTCGGGCGCAGTGGCAGGCCGGGCCGTGCCAGGGAGCGGTGTTCGGGGGTATGACAGGGCCTCCCACGCGCCTGCCACGCAGGTCAGCGCGGTGTGACACTGGCGATATGGCATCCGAGCAGAGCACTGGCAGGAGCGGCGACATGGAGCTGGGCAGGTTCCTGTACGCGCGCCGCACCCAGACCAGCCCTGAGCAGGTCGGTCTCACCGTGGGCACCGGCCTGCGCCGTACCCCCGGCCTGCGCCGCGAGGAGCTGGCGACGCTCGCCGGTATGAGCATCGACTACTACGTCCGCCTGGAACGTGGCAAGGAGACCCGCCCCAGCCCCTCCGTGCTCGATGCCCTCGCCCGCGCTCTGCAACTCGACGAGGCCGAGCACCAGCACCTGCGCGAGCTCGCCACCCGGGCCGCCCGCTACGCCCCCGAGCCACCGCCGCCGCCCAGCCGGACCGTGCGCCCGCATCTGAAGCTGGTCCTGGAGACGCTGCGGCCGAGCCCCGCGTACATCATCAGCCGCAGCATGGATCTCCTCGCGTGGAACTCCGGAGGCCTCGCCCTGTACGCGGGTCTGGACGACTGGCCGGTCAAACAGCGCAATCTGGCCCGCTATCTCTTCCTCCACCCGGCCGCACGCACCCTCTTCCAGGACGACTGGGAGTACCAGGTCCGCGGCTGCGTGGCCAGGCTCCGCGCCCAGGCGGGCATCGATCCGGACGCCCCTGACCTGACCAGCCTCGTGGGTGAACTCCTTTTGAAGAGCCCGGAGTTCGCCAAGCTGTGGGAGCGCTACGACGTGGTCGGGCGCAAGAAGGCCCAGAAGACCTTTCACCACCCGCAGGTCGGCGACCTCACCCTCAGCGGCCAGAGCATGCACATCGAAGACACCCCGGGCCAGCGTCTCGGCGTCTACACCGCCGAACCGGGGACCCCGGACCACGACGCCATGCTCCTGCTCGACCTGACCGCGCCGCAGTCCGCCGAGCGTCCCGGTACGAAGGCCGACCAGGAAAGGCGCATGCGGTCCTGAACAGAACCCTGGCGGAGCCCGGTTCAGGGGGAGGGCGACGTGGCTTCGTCCTCGTTCGAGGACGGTTCGCGGGGCGCCGACTGGGACCCGAGCATGTCCAGGAGAACGAGAGCGTCGTGGTCGGCCGTGCCCGGCTGGGCGTAGTACGTGATGAGACGATGGCCGGGAGTGCCTTCCAGCTCCATGGTCTGGTAGCCGAGGGTGAGGTCGCCGACCTCGGGGTGGTGGAAGGTCTTGCGGCCGTGGGTGTGGCCCTTGATGTCGTAGCGCTCCCACAGCTTGGCGAACTCGGGGCTCTTCAGCAGAAGCTCACCGGCGAGCCGTGTCAGGTCCGGGGCGTCGGGGTCGGTGCCGGCCAGCGCGCGCAGCCGGGCGACACAGCCGCGGACCTGCGTGGCCCGGTCGTGGAAGAGGGTGCGTGCGGCCGGGTGGAGAAAGACGTACCGGGCGATGTTGCGCTGCCTGACCGGCCACTCCTCGATCCCGGCGAGCAGTCTCAGTCCGCCGGGGTTGGCCGCGAGCAGGTCGTTGGTGCGGCTGACCACGTGTGCGGGGTTCGGCCGCAGACTCTCCAGCACCAGCTTGACGCCCGGCCGTACGGTCCGGCTGGGCACCGTCGGGGGTTCCGGCGCGGTTCGGGCGGCAAGCGCGGCCAGGCTGCGCAGGTGCTCGTGTTCGTCTTCCTCCAGGCGCAGGGCGCGGGCCAGGGAGTCCACGACGGACGGGCTGGGCCGGGTTTCACTGCCGCGTTCGAGGCGGGTGTAGTAGTCGTTGCTGATCCCGGCCAGGGTGGCCAGTTCCGCACGGCGCAGCCCGGGCGTGCGGCGCAGCCCGGAGGCGACCGTGAGGCCGGCCTCGGCGGGGGAGATCCCGGCCCGGCGGGCGCGCAGGAAACGCCCCAGCTCGGTTCCCCCGCTCATGGGCTGCTCACGTGTCATGCTCCGAGTGTGCGGTCGCCGGTAACCGGCCGGTAGGCGTGTGGGGGGCCCTGTCATACCCCGGAACCTGGTTCTCCGGCACACCACGGTCTGGCACGTGACACGCGTACGCGAGAACGTGGCCGACGTGGGCCCCGTCGCCTTGCCGAACGGCCGCCCCGAGCACATCCGCAGGTCGATCGACGAGTGCGAGCAACTCTGATGTACGGCGCCCGAGACGTCCGGGTCGATGTCGATCGGCGCGGTCGGCGCGGGCGGCACCATCAGCCGGGTCGGAGCCCCGCGGTACGGCCAAGTCCCGTTCAGTCGGAAGACCGGATCGAGCCGGGCCGTGTCTTCGACCGCACCGTCGACCTGGACGACGTACCGGCCGCCCACCGCGCGACGGCCGGCCGTGAGGCCTTGAAGGTCCTCGCCCAGCCCTGATCCTCACTCACCGTCCCGTCCCCACCCATCAAGGAAGCGCCATGACCGGCAACACCCCCCTCCTCAAGCTGAACAACGGTGTCGAGATGCCCGCCTTGGGGCTCGGCGTCTACCAGAGCCCTCCGGAGGAGACCGCCGCCGCGGTCGAGACCGCCCTGCGGGACGGCTACCGCCTGATCGACACCGCCGCCGCGTACCGCAACGAGCAGCAGGTCGGGGAGGGCATCAAGCGCTCCGGGGTGGACCGCGACGAGATCTTCGTGACGACCAAGCTGTGGCTGAGCGACTACGGCTACGACTCCGCGCTGCGGGCCTTCGACACGAGCCTGGAGAAGCTCGGCCTGGACCACCTCGACCTGTATCTGCTGCACCAGCCGGTGCCGCTGGAGCCCGAGCCCTGGTTCGCCGCCTACAAGGCCGCCGAGAAGCTCCTGGCCGACGGCCGGGTACGGGCGATCGGCGTCTCCAACCACACCCCGGGCCTCCTGCGCACGCTCATGGAGCGGACCGACGTCGTCCCGGCGGTCAACCAGGTCGAGCTGCACCCCTACTTCATCCAGCGTGAACTGCGCGAGGTCCACGCCCGGTTCGGGATCGCCACCCAGGCATGGTCGCCGATCGGCGGGATCACCCGGTACTGGGAGCACGCCGCCAACGGCGGACGCAGCGCCCTGGAAGAGCCCGTCGTGACCGCGCTGGCGGACAAGTACGGGAAGACCGCGGCCCAGGTCGTCCTGCGCTGGCACATCGAGCACGGGACCTGCGCGATCCCGAAGTCCGTCAAGGCGCACCGCATCGCGGAGAACTTCGACGTCTTCGGCTTCACCCTCACGCCCGACGAGGTGGCCGCCATCGACGCCCTCGACACCGGGCTGCGCAGCGGCCCCGACCCGGAGGTCATCCGGCTGGACACGTTCGGCACCCGCTGACGCCCAGGCCTGTGTGCCTCGGAGTCGTTCTTCCGAGGCACACAGGTTCGACAGCCGCGGACGAGGACTACGGCTGCTTGGTGAACAAGCTCGAGAGCCGTCCGACGTGCTCGAGGTCGTCGAGCTTGCGGGCGCCGACGATCCATGAGCCCACGTCCTGCTCCGGAGCCGCATCCCGCCATTTGGCGGCGAGTTCGTCCCACGTCACACCTCCCCGCGCGCTGTGGCCGCGCGGGTGGTCGACTTGTTCGGAGACTTTCCGGCCGTCCCGGGTCGTGATGGTGACGACGGCGCCCCGGCCGTTGGGGGCCTGGGCTTCCAGAAGGGGGTTCACGAGCACTCGGATGCGGGCCCGCAACGGGGCGAAATCGGGGTCGTCGAGCATGGCGGGGAAGCGGGACTCGCTCAGCGGGAGCCCTCCACACAGCAGAGCGACCGCGAGCATGTCCTGTACACAGATGTTGCGCATGCGCCGGTCGTCCACGACGCGCAGGGCACGGGCCGGCATTCCCACCTCCACCGCGGAGATCGTCTCGGTGTCGATGGCGTGACGTGCGACGAGGGTCAGAGCCGCCTCGACGGGAGCATGGATCGGATAACCGGCCCGCAGGAACTTGAAGTTCGCCCCCATCACCGCGAAATCCGTGCCGAGGGCGCGAGTTGTGGCTTCCGCGGCGCCGTCCGCTCCCCAGGCGTCGAACAGGCCGTGCGGGTCACCCAGGACGTCGTCGCACCCCTCGAATCCGGTGGCCGCCATCAGTGCCGCACTGACACCGGCCATCGCGTACTGACCGTTGCAGAACGCCTTGCTGATGTGCCGTTTCTCCTGGAACAGGGCGCAGAGCCCGTTCGCCTGGAACGTGGCCAGTGCCATGGCGTGGCAGTACCGCTCGGGGGCCAGCCCCATCAGCCGGCTGCTCGCCACCGAAGCGGCGACGGCGTGCAGGAAGTCGGAGTTGAGGTGATGACGTTCCTTGACGCCGAACAGGCCGCCGCACGCCTCGATGAGCCGGACGCCGATGTCGTAGCCGAGAACCACGGCGTTGAGGAGTTCCCCGCCGGTCGCGCTCTGCCGCTCGGCCATGGCCACCGCCGCGTGGACCAGGGTGGCGCCCGGGTGACCACCGACGACATGCGCGCCGTCGATTTCGTCCGCGTGTCCCGCGGTTCCGTTCGCAAGAGCGGCGAGCGGCGCCGAAGCGCGAAGGCCGGTGCCCAGCACCCGGGCTTCCGGAGGGCCTGCCATCCCGGCGACGTACTGTGCCGCGAGTGTGCCGGCGGGCTGCGCTCTGCCGAAGTGGGCACTGGCCATCTCGTCCAGGATCACCTGCTTCGCGCGTTCGCGTACTTCCTCGGGAATCCGCTCCACCGAGGTGGAGGCCGCGTACTCGGCAAGGGTGAGGGTCGTCGATCGGGTCATGATGCGTGTACGTCCTCCTGCTCCGGGTTTCGGTACCGGCTAGGCGCCGGCGCCTCCGCCGTTGGACTGGGCGTCTCCGAGGCCGAGTGCGCGGAAGGTGTAGACGAAGCCTCCGTTGTCGCCGCCGACCACCAGGTAGCCGTCGTGGGTACCGGGTTTGATGACGAGGTTGGTGGTGAGCAGTTCGGGAGCCGGCATCGTCTGCGGCACGACGATGGTCGTCAGCAGCGCGCCGTGGGGGCTGTAGACGTAGATCTTCCCGTCGCCGAAGGCGCACTGGTAGATGTTGCCGTCGGCGTCGACGGCGTTGGAGTCGAAGCCGCCCACGCCTTCGTTGCCGTACATGCCGACGCTCGGGTCGACCACGCCGGCGTGGTCGGCGGACAGGGGCAGGTAGTCGGTGCGTCCGGCGCGGAACTCGCTGACCCACAGGGCCGAGTACGTCGGATCGAAGGAGATGCCGTTCGCCCCGGCCAGGCCGTCCATCACGAGGGTGGGGTGCGTGCCGTCCGGATCGAACCGGATCACCCGGCCGGTCGGTTTCCAGGGGGTGCCCTGGAAGTCGGTGACGAACAGGGCACCGTCCCGGTCGAAGGCGATGTCGTCGGCCGCCAGCCGCCGCCCGAGTACGTCACCCGACACGACGGTGGTGAATCCGGTGCCGTCGGGGTTCATCCGGTCGATCCTGCCGTTGAGGTCGGTGAGGTAGATCTTGCCGTCGGCAGGGCTGAACTGCAGCGAGGTGTACATGCTGGCCGAGGCCTGGTGAATGCCCTTGATCTCGCGGGTGCGGACGTCGAGCGCGATGACACTGGGCCGGCCGGCCGGTGCGGTCGAGTGGACCATGTACAGCTTGCCGTCCGGACCGAACGCCGGCCCTTCCAGCGCGGTGATGTGGCCGAGCGGGCCGGGCGGGTCGAGCGGCGCGACCTTGGCGAACAAGTGGGCGCTGATCGTCTTCGTCTCGTTTGCGGATCCGCCCGCGTGGGCCGGCTCAGAGCCCTCGGCGGCGGCGCCGGTGACGCCGCCGGCGATCAGCAGCACCCCGGCCACGCCGGCGGCGATGATCGTGCGGTGGCGCCCGCGGCGGGCGACACCCCGGCCGAAATCATGTGCGAACCTCATCGATCCTCTTTCTCTCGTTGCGACCGTTGCGGCGCAGATGCACAGGCCCTCACGTGGAGGCGGTCAGGCGATGTCCACTGCCTCGAGGAGCAGCTCCGTCACCGCTTGGGGCGCCGTGACCATGGCGTCGTGCGTCGCGTGGAGGACGCGGTACCGGAACCCGGGGTCATCGGCATGCCGCTTCTGCACCCTCTCCAAGGCATGCGGTTCCAGAGTGGTAGGCACGCATTCGATGAACATGCCGGGGTGGCTCCAGGCACGGTCGGTGTTTCCCACCGGGTCCTGATACGTCTTCAACGGCTGTGCCGTGGTGCGGCTGTTGATCCAGGCGGAGTCCTCCGGATCGGTGACGCCGTACCAGGAGGCGTCCGAGGGCGGGATGTACCAGCCTTCGCCGCCGTTCTCCGCCATCGCGACGTGTCCGGCGGCGCGGGCGGGGCCGACCATGTCGCCGTGCGACTCTCCGGTGCGGGGGAGGTGGGCGTCCAGGTAGACGATGCTGCGCACCCGGTCCGCGATCCGTTCCATCGCGCCGGAGGCGACCATGCCGCCGTAACTGTGGGCCACGAGGACGGCGTCCTCGATGTCCTCGAACTCGAATGTCGCGACGAGGTCCTGGACGTGGGTGTCCAGGCCGATGCCCGGACTGAGCAGATGGGCCCGCTCACCGAGGCCCGTCAGCGTGGGCGTGTACACCACATGGCCTTCCTGTCGTAGCGCGGCGGCCACGTGCTTCCAGCACCAGCCGCCGTGACGGCCGCCGTGGAGGAGCACGAAGGGTGGACGTGCCGAGATCGGCGTTGCCGACATCGCAGGTCATCTCCTGTTTTCTAGGGGGACGAAAGGTGAAAACCGCCGGGGACGACGGGACGGAGCGCATCGTCGAGGTCGAAGCGCAGCGGGACACCGGTCGGGATGTGCAGCCTGGTGATGGCGTCGTCGGAGAGACCGTCGATGAGTTTGACGAGGGCCCGCAGGGTGTTTCCGTGCGCCACGACGAGGACGGTTCTGTTCGCACGCAGGTCGGGGACGATGGCCGATTCCCAGTACGGCAGCAGCCGGACAAGGACGTCTTCGAGGGACTCTGCCGGCGGAACAGGAACGCCCAGCCCGCGGTAGCGGACGTCGGTGTGCCGGCTCAGGGGATCGCCCTGCCCGGCGGGCGGCGGTGGGACTTCGTACGACCTTCGCCACCGAAGGAGTTGTTCCGCACCGAACTCGTCGCCGACTTGTTGCCTGTTCCTGCCCTGCAGGGCCCCGTAGTGGCGCTCGTTGAGACGCCAACTGCGGTGGACGCCGATCCAGTGCCGGTCGGCGGCGTCCAGCGCGAGGTCGGCGGTGGTGATCGCGCGGCGCAGCAGCGAGGTGTGCACCACGTCCGGCAGCAGCCCGGCCCGTGCCATCAGCTCCCCGCTCCGGCGAGCCTCGTCCCGCCCCCGCTCGGACAGCGGGACGTCGACCCAGCCGGCGAAGAGGTCCCGTGCGTTCCAGACGCTCTCTCCGTGACGCAGGAGCACCAGCCTGCGGGATGAAGGATGATTCTCGGCGTCCCGCACCCGCATCGCCCTGCCGCCGTCCCTTCGTGGTCGGCTCAGACCGCGGCTTCCGCCGTGGCTCGTTCGAGGTCGAGCTGCCGGGTCTCGCCGACGACGAGCACGCAGATCAGGCTGACGAGACAGAAGCCGGCCAGGATGCAGCCGAAGGCGAAGCCTCCGAAGGAATCGATGACGGAAGCCGCGATCAAGGGAGGAACGGCCCCACCGACCATCCCTGCCAGGCTGTAGCTGAGGCCTGCCGCGGTGTAGCGGTAACGGGTGTGGAAGAGCTCGGAGAGGAACGCGCCCTGCGGTCCGGTGGCGACTCCGGAGATGAACATCGTCACGGGGACCCCGATGGCGAAGACCGCGCGGGAGCCCTGGTCGAGGATGGGGAACAGGGCCAGAGCCCATACGACGGCCACGGAGGCCGCGCCGACGATGACCCAGCGCCGTCCGATGCGGTCGGAGAGGACCGCGCCGACCACCACACCGGCGGAGATCGTCAGGCCGCCCACCATGGCCATGGCGAGCACGAAGGTCCGTGGCAGTGCGAGGACCGTCGTGCCGTAGCTGACCAGGTAGGTTCCGCCGATGTAGGTGAGGGCGAAGCCGACCATCACCGTGCCTGCGGCGAGCAGTATCTGCAGCGGCTGGAGCTTGAAAGCATCGAGGAACGGGATCCGGGAGGTGCCGGACCGTGCGGCGTTGTTCTTGAACACCGGGGTCTCGCCGATCCGCAGCCGGATCCAGAGGCCGACGACGACGAGCAGGAAACTGGCGAGGAAGGGGATCCGCCAGCCCCAGCTGGTGAACGTGTCGGTGCTCATGAACAGCGCGGTCAGGAAGAAGGTGCCGTTGGCGAGCGTGATGGCGCCGCCTCCGCCGAAGTTGGCGAACGACGCCCAGAGACCGCGTTTGCCCTTGGGGGCGTGCTCGGAGGAGAAGAGGACGGCGCCGGCGAACTCGCCGCCCGCGGCCAGTCCCTGCAGGACGCGCAGTACCACGATCAGGATGGGGGCGGCCACGCCGATCTGGTTGGCGGTGGGCATACAGCCGACGAGGATGGTGGCGAGTCCCATCAGCATCATGGTGGCGATCAGGGACTTCTTGCGTCCCAGGCGGTCGCCGAAGTGCCCGAACAGGAGGCTGCCGAACGGGCGGGCCACGAAGGCGACGCCGTAGGTCGCGAAGGAGGCGACGGTGCCCGCGGCCTCGCCCAGCGCCGGGAAGAACACGTGCGGGAAGACCAGCGCGGCCGCCGTGCCGTAGATGCCGAAGTCGTAGAACTCGATCACGGTGCCGATGAAGCTGGCCGTCGCGACCCGTTTCATCCCCGGATGATTCGCCGCATCGGCCGTCGGGCCGGGGGCTCCGAGTGGTGGGATCGTCTGTTCCTGTGAGTGCGTCATTGCATCTCCCTGTTGTCGACGCGGCTTCGTCGCGGCGTCAGAAGGGCCGACAGCCGGAGGGAAACCGGTCCGTCGACAGGGTGCGGCGGTGCGCCGCGCATGCTCTGAGTGAGCGTCAGTCGAGGAGCCCGCGGGTGCGCAGTACCTCTTCTGCGACCCGGAAGGCCTCGCCGGCGGCGGGCAGGCCGCAGTAGACGGCCGTCTGGAGCAGGATTTCCTTGAGTTCGTCGACGGTGCAGCCGTTGTTCAGAGCGCCCTCGATGTGGTGGCCGAGCTGCGCAGGGCGGTTGAGCGCCGTCAGCATGGCGATGTTGATGATGCTGCGCTGCTTGCGGTCGATGCCGTCCCGGGCCCAGATCCTGCCGAAGCAGACTTCTTCCGAGTACTGCTGGATGGCCTCGTTGAAGGCGTTGCGGTTCTTGTCCTTCTTCTCCACGTAGTCGGGCCCCATGAGCTCACTCAGGATGCGCCGACCACTCTGGCTGGTGTCCAAGACTGATCTCCTTGTGCGGACGGGAATGGATGGGGGATGCCTGAGGTCCCTCAGCCGCGCTCGAGGGTTTCCCGGACCTCTTCGGCGGTGAGCTCGACGGTCACTCCGGCTCGCTCGTTCTGCAGGTGCATGGGCGACTGCGAGTCGCGATGGCCCCAGCCGCGCGCCAGCGCGTCCTTGACGTCCTCGTAGGCCGCTTCGGCGCACTTCATCGGGACGTCGAGCTGTTCCGCCAGCTCCAGGGCGAGCCGGAAGTCCTTGTCCGCGAGGACCAGGGCGAAGGACGGCGGGTCGTAGGCGGACTGCAGATAGCGGTCGCCGACGCGGTCGAAGGTCCTGGATCGGCCGATCGCCCCCTGCCGCATGGCGTGCCAGAGGGCCGTGGGCTCGACTCCGGCCTTCACCCCCAGCGTGAACACCTCGGCGATCGCCGTTCGGATGGTGAGGCTGGCGCAGTTGTGGACCAGCTTGGCGGTGTTGCCGGCGCCGATCTCGCCGACGTACATGACCTGGTCCCCGATGGCCTGGAGCACCTTGCCGTGGCGGTCGTAGGCGTCGCGGTCACCGCCGACGTAGATCGCGAGCTTGCCCGACCGCGCGCCCTTCGGACCGCCGCTGACGGGAGCGTCGAACAGATCGACACCCTTCTCACGGCAGACGGCGTGTGCTTCTCGCACCACAGTGGGGGAGTTGGTGGTCAGGTCGAACCAGGCGGTGCCGGGGCGCATGGTGCTCAGCAGCCCGTGTGCGCCCAGACCGACCTCCTCCATCTCCTTCGGCCCCGGCAGGGAAGTGAAGACCACGTCCGCGGCTTGTCCCACCTCGGCGACCGTTTCAGCCCATGTCGCGCCCGCCTCCTCCAGCGGCTCGGCTCCCGAGCGTCGGAGATCGTGGACGACGAGGTCGTAACCCGCCTTGCGGAGATTGAGCGCCATCCCGGTGCCCATGGCACCGAGCCCGATAAAGCCAACCTTCATGAACCTGTCCCTTGTCGTCGATGGACGAGACGTCGGCGGGCCGGCTGTCGACACGGCCGAGCCTGGCTAATGAGAGTTCGTATATAAGAACTCAAGACCGTATGTGCGATCGACGGTAAGGTCCCGCACTGGGCGTGTCAACGCTCGTGCGCAGTGCTCTTTTCCTGTGCGTAACACCGAGGACCCATTGACATGCCTGAGGGGCCTTCCTAGTCTCACGACTGTAAATACGTACTGAGGTTCGTAAATGCGAACTAAGGGCGACCTGGAGGTTGACGTGATTGAACGCCGTGAGGTGCTGATCAACGGTGAGTGGGTGCCGTCGGCCGGGGCCGGGGTCATCGAGGTCGAGAACCCCGTGACAGAGGAGGTCTTCGCCACGGTCCCCCGCGGGGACGCGCAGGACGTCGACCGTGCGGCAACGGCCGCCGCGGCGGCCTTCGACGAGTGGTCACGGTCCTCGCTCACCCGGCGCTCCGAGGTGCTGCACGCCCTCGCGGACATCGTCGAGAGCCGGGCCGACGACATCACCCGGACGATCGTCACGGAGATCGGCGAGCCGCTGTCCATCGCGACCGGGCACCAGACCCTGTCCACCGTGCGGCACCTGCGCAACACCGCGGACGCGCTGAAGGACGTCGACTGGGACGTGCAGGTCGGCGACTCGCTGGTGCACCGGGCTCCGGTGGGCGTCGTCGGAGCCATCACCCCGTGGAACGTCCCGCTCCTGATGATCGCCATGAAGGTCGGCGCGGCCGTGGCCGCAGGCTGCACCGTGGTCCTGAAGGGCACCGAGATCGCGCCGATGAGCTCCTACTTCTTCGCCGAGGCGACGCTCGAAGCGGGCCTGCCCAAGGGCGTGTTCAACCTCGTCTCCGGCAACGGCCCCGAGATCGGGGAGGCCCTCGCAGCGCACCCGAAGGTCGACATGGTCTCGCTGACCGGATCCCCCCGGGCCGGCAGCAGGGTCATGGAACTTGCCTCGGCGTCGGTCAAACGCGTCGCCCTGGAACTCGGCGGCAAGTCCGCGAACCTGATCCTCGACGACCTTCCGGAGGCGGACCTGGAGCGCGCGGTCACCGCGGGCATCGAGGACGCCTTCCGCAACAGCGGGCAGGTGTGCGGCGGACTCACCCGCATGCTGGTGCCCCGCTCGCGCCTGGCGAAGGCGGAGGAGATCGCCGCGGCGCGGGTGGCCCGCTACGTCCTGGGCGACCCGTTCGCCGCGGAGACCACCCTGGGACCGGTGGTGTCCGGGGCGCAGCGTGACCGGGTGCGCGCGCTGATCCAGGCAGGCGTCGACGAAGGCGCTCGCCTCGTCGCGGGTGGCGGCGAACAGCCGGAGGGCCTGGACAAGGGCTACTTCGTCAGGCCGACCGTCTTCACGGGCACCCCGGAGCTGCGTATCGCCCGGGAGGAGATCTTCGGGCCGGTCGTGACGATCATCCCCTTCGACTCCGAGGAGGAGGGGATCGCCATCGCCAACGACTCGCAGTACGGCCTTGCCGGCGGTGTCTGGGCCGCCACCACCGAGCGGGCCCGCGAGGTGGCGCTGCGCCTGCGGACCGGCCGCGTCCGCCTCAACGGCTCACCGGTCAACGCCCGCGCCCCGCACGGCGGTTTCAAGCTCTCCGGCATCGGCCGGGAGAACGGCCGCTTCGGCATCGAGGAGTTCCTTGAGTACCAGTCCATCGGATGACCGCCCGGACACACCCCGGTGCATGACCGGATCGATGACGGAGGCTGTTCATGACTGCCCTTGAGGGCGTGAAAGTGATCTGTGTAGGGCAGTTCTACTTCGCCCCCTACTGCTCGATGCTGATGGCCCGCCTCGGCGCGGACGTCATCAAGGTCGAAGCCCCGGAAGGGGACCCCTACCGGCGGCTGCCCGCCGTCGACAAGGACGGCACCTCGGTCCAGTTCCGCTTCCTCAACTCCGGCAAGCGGACCATCCGCCTGGACCTGAAGAACCCTGCCGGACAGGAAGTGCTGCGGAACCTGGCCAGGAACGCCGACGTCGTCGTGCAGAACCTCTCGCCCGGAGCGATGGACCGCTTCGGCCTGGGCTACGAACAGCTCAGCGAGGTCAACCCGCGCCTGATCATGGCCTCCGGCACCGGTTTCGGCTCCTTCGGTCCGTATGCGGGTGAGCCGGCCATGGACCTGACGATCCAGGCCCGTACGGCGATCATGAGCACGACCGGCTTCGAGGACGGCCCCCCGGTCCGCACCGGCCCGTCGGTGGTCGACTTCATGGCCGGCACCCACCTGGTGGCCGGCGTCCTGGCCGCGCTCTACCAGCGCACGCGCACCGGGCGCGGCCAGCATGTCGAGGTCTCCCTGCAGGACGCGATCATCCCCTCGCTGACGTCGAACATCGCCGGTCTCATCAACAGCGAGGGCGCGAGCCCCGAGCGCACCGGCAACCGGCACGGCGGCATGGCGGTGGCGCCGTACAACGCCTATGAGGCGAGCGACGGTTGGGTCACCGTGCTGTGCCCGACCGACGCGCACTGGCGCAGGCTCTGCGAGCTGATGAACGACCCGGCCACCGAGGGCTCGCGCTTCGCGGACATGAAGGGCCGCTGCGCGCACATGGACGAGGTCGACGCCGTCGTGACGCGCTGGACCCGCACCCGGTCCAAGGACGACCTGGCCCGGACGCTGAAGTCGGCGAACATACCGTGCGCACCGGTCGTCACCCTGCCGGAACTCCTCCACGACCCGCATGTGCGCGAGCGAGGCATCCTGCGCGAAGTGGCCGACGAGCAGGGCACGTTCACCACGCTCGGCAGCCCGTTGTTCCTCTCGGACTCACCGATGGTCGAGCCGTTGCGTTCAGGGGCGCTGGGTGAGCACACGGACGAGGTCCTCGCCGGTGAACTGGGCATGTCGGCCGAAGAGATCGCCAAGCTGCGCGACGCGGACGTCATTTGAGCGGCCGGAGACGGAAAGGAGCTGAACCGTCATGACAGTTGACGCACGCATCGCGGTCCTCCCGGCCGGGCAGCAGAAACTGGAGATCCGGGACGTGACGCTCGACGTCCCCGGACCGTACGAGGTCGTCGTACGGCAGAAGGCGTTCGGGGTGTGCCACAGCCAGCTCGACCGGATCTACGACCCCGCACGGACCGAGTCCATGGTGCTCGGACACGAGTCCATCGGCACCGTCGTCGCGGCCGGCGACGAGGTCCGCTACGTGAGGCCCGGCGACGAGGTGCTCATCACCTGGATTCCGCGCACCCCGCTCGACGGCCGCCCTCCTGCGCCTTCGCAAGTCGCCTTCCCCGACGGCGAGTTGGCCAAGACCCACAACACCTTCACCTGGGGCACCCACGCGGTCGTCGACGAGCAGTACGTGGTCAAGGCTCCACCGGGCACCCCGCTCGACCTGGGCTCGATCATCGGCTGTGCGCTCATGACCGGTGCCGGCGCCGTGATGAACAGCGCCGACGTCCGCCCCGGGCAGAGCGTCGCGGTGTGGGGCGCCGGCGGCGTCGGACTGTGTGCCATCGCCGGGGCCGCCATCCTCGGGGCCTCCCCGGTCGTCGCCGTGGACGTGGACGACGACAAGCTGAAGCTCGCCCGGCAGTTCGGGGCGACCGACGTGGTCAACGCCAGGAAGACCGACCCGGTGGCGGCCGTCCGGGAGCTGACCGGACACGACGACGGGACGCGGGGCGTCGACTACGCCTTCGACTGCACCGGCATCGGCGCCAACATCCCCGTGAGCCTCGCGTCCGTGCGCCCCGGTATCCGTGGCGCGGGCATCCGCGGCGGCGCCGACGTGCTCGTCGGCATCCCGCGGACGCCCTTCCAACTGGACAGCATGGATCTGCTCAACGGCGAGAAGAGCCTGCTCGGCTGTGTCGGCGGCAGCTGCGACCCGGCCCGCGACTTCCAGACCTTCGCCGAGTGGACCCGCGACGGACGGTTCGACCCGAGCGCCCTGGTCACCGACCGGTTCACGCTGGACGAGCTCAACACCGCGGTCGAGACCCTCCACGAGGGCCGGGTCCGTGGCCGTGCCGTCGTCGAACTCGAGGGATGAGCCCGAATGGACCTGAAGTTCCGGCATACGAGCCCCGCCTCTCGCACCTTCTGCGGCGACGACGCTCTGGCCGCCCTGCCCCGTGAACTCGCCCGAGTCGGTGCTCGCCGAGCCGTCATCGTGTGCGGGCCCTCGATCGTCAAGCACACGGCGTCGCTGAACCGGGTGCACGACGCGCTGGGGGAACACCTGGTGGGCCAGTTCGACGGCGTCACCGAGCACAGCCCGCTCCCCGTGGTGGAGCAGGCTCGGCGGTTCCTGGCCGACCATGACGCGGAAGCCGTGATCGCCGTCGGCGGCGGATCCGCGGTGGTCACGGCACGTGCCGCCTCGATCCTGCTCGCCGAGCAGCGCGACATACGGCAGCTGTGCACCCGGCGTGAGGCGGACGGCAAGCTGGTCAGCCCGAGGCTCACCGCCCCGAAGCTGCCCCAGTGGGTCGTACCGTCCACCCCGACGACCGCCTACGCCAAGGCCGGCAGCGCGGTGCGCGACCCGGAGACGGGCGAGCGACTGGCCCTGTACGACCCGAAGACCCGGGCGCAAGGCGTCCTGCTCGACCCGGCGATGGCGCTCACCGCACCCGCGCGACTGACGTGGTCGGCCGCACTCAACGTCTTCGCGATGGCTGTCGAAGGACTGCAGTCCCGCCACATCGACCCCCTGGCCGACGCACAACTGGCCCACGCCCTGCGCACGGTGATCGGGTGGCTTCCGCACCTGCGCACGGACCCGGAGGCCGCCCGGCCACGACTGCACCTGATGCTGGCGGCGCTGATGAGCGGCCAGGGCAGCGACCACACCGGAGGCGGTCTCGCGCAGGCCCTCTCGCACGCCGTGGGACCCCGCTCCTCCGCCGCCAACGGCGTCGTGGAAGCACTGCTGCTGCCACACGCCATGCGGTTCAACGCCGGCGTGATCGGCCACCGCCTCACCATGCTGGCCGACATCCTCGGCCTCCCCGACCGCAGCGCGGAGGCGGTGATCGGAAAGATCGAGCGGCTGCTGGAGCTGTTCGAGGTCCCCGCCCGCCTGCGGGATCTCGGAGTCTCCGAGAAGGACCTGGTGGAGGCGGCCGACCACGCCCTGGAGGACTGGGCCATCACCAGCGGGCCCCGGGTGCCCGACCGGATCGACGCCCTCGCCCTGCTCACCAATGCCTGGTAGGCGACCGACCGCCCCAGAGCACGACTCATGGGAACTGTGAGGAACTGTGATGACGACGACGGAAACCGAGAAGAGCGACCAGAGCGCCGGAATCGGCAAGGAACTGGCGACCGGCAAATTCACCGACGAGATGCTCGACGGAATGCGCGCCCTCATCGGCACCGAGCTGCGCACCGACGCGTGCGTCAACAACGAGTACGCGACCCGACTGGCCATCCTCCGCTTCGCCGAGGGCATCGGCGACGACAACCCCCTGTGGTCCGACGAGGAGTACGCGGCCAAGGGACCCTTCGGCGAGATCGTCGCCCCGCCCAGCTTCATCTTCGCCTGCCTGGGATCCGTGCAGGTCGGCTGGCGCGGCCTCGGCGGCTTCCACGCCGAGACGGACGTGACCTTCCACCGGCCGGTCCGCGTCGGCGACAAGATCACGGCGCGGGTGTACTTCGACGGCTTCGACGGCCCGGACGCCAGCAAGTTCGCCGGGCGCCGCATCAAGGACTACCTGCGCCAGGAGTACTGGAACCAGGACGACGAGCTGGTGGCGCGCTTCATCTGCTCACGCGTCAGGTTCGAACGCACCGAGGCCCAGGCGCGCCGCAAGTCCCGCGAGATCGAACTGCCCCATCCGTGGACCGGCGAGGAGCTGGAGCGGATCGAGGACGACATCCTCGCCGAGACGCCGCGCGGCGCCGAGCCCCGCTACTGGGAGGACGTCTCGGTCGGCGACGAGATGGACGTCATCACCAAGGGACCCATCGGCCTGACCGACGAGATCGCCTACATTGCCGCCGGCGCCGCCCCCATCCCGCGGCTGTCCGCGCACGGCGTGGCCCTGCGCCGGTACCGCAAGCACCCGCGCTGGGCGTTCCGCGACCCCAGCACCAACGCCCTCGAACCGGTCTACTCGGTCCACTACAACGACTACGCGGCCAAGCTGCAGGGCGCCCAACTGGCGTACGACGTCGGCATCCAGCGCACCTGCTGGCAGATCCACTCCCTCACCCACTGGGCCGGGGACACCGGCACGCTCAAGGCGATCCACGGCCAGTACCGCGCTCACGTCTACCTCTCGGACGTCGTCCGCCTCGGCGGACGGGTCGTGGCCAAGGAGGTCGACGAGGACGGTGACTCCGTCGTCCGCCTGGAGACCTGGGCCTGGAACCAGCGCGAGCAGAACGTCATGCCCGGTACGGCCGTCGTCGCCCTGCCGCGCCGGAGGAACGCATGAGCACCACGACAGCAGCGGTCTGGGGCCAAGAGACCAGCATCGAGGAGGTGCGGGGGGTCCCGCTTCTCACCTACACCGACCGGCCCCGCGACATCGGCAGCCTGCTGGCTTTCGCGGACCGCTGGGGCGAACGGCCGCACATCGCCCAGGGCGGAGAGGTGGTGACCTTCGGGGGGTTGCGCAACGCGGTCGCGTCGAAGGCGGCCGAACTCGCCGGAGCCGGTCTCGGGCGCGGGGACCGCGTGCTGCTCCTCGGCTGGAACAGCCCGGAGTGGATCACCAACTTCTGGGCCTGCGCGGCCGTCGGCGCGGTACCCGTGCTCGCCAACGCCTGGTGGGGCAAGTCCGAACTCGCCGACGCCATAGCCCTGTTGGACCTCAAGCTCGTCCTGGCCGACAAGCGGGGTGCGGCCGGCCTTCCGTCCGGTACGACGACCGGCCGCTGGGAGTGCGACACCGCGGCGCACCCTGCCCAGCCCCTGGCCCTCGCCGAGAGCGGGCTGGACGACGAGGACGCCCCGGCCGTCATCGTCTTCACCTCCGGAACCTCGGGCCGGCCGAAGGGAGTCGTGCTCTCGCACCGGTCCCTCCTGGCCGGGCTGCACATGCTCCTGCACATCACCCGCCGGCTGCCGCAACAGGTGGACGCGTCGACCGGTGACGCCGGCCTGCACACCGGACCGATGTTCCACATCGGCGGAGTCCAGACGCTCATCCGTGCGATCACCGTCGGCGACACCCTGGTCATGCCGGCCGGCAAGTTCGACCCGGCAGAGGCGCTGCGGCTCGTCGAGGAATGGGGGATCACCCGCTGGAGCGCCGTACCGACGATGGTCTCCCGGGTGCTGGAGCATCCCGACGTCCACCACCGTGACCTGACCTCCCTGCGCTCGATCACGGTCGGCGGGGCACCGGTGCACGCCGAGTTCCTCGACCGGCTGCGCGCCGGACTGCCCGGCGTCGAACCGCGCGTGCCCACGGGCTACGGCCTGACCGAGAACGGCGGCCAGGCCACGGCCGCCTCCGGCCGGGACACCACCGAGCGCCCCGGCACCAGCGGGCGTCCGCTGCCGTGCGTCGAACTGAGGATCCTGGAGGGCGGCGACCACGAGGACGGCGAGATCCTGGTCCGCAGCCCCACCCAGATGATCGGCTACTTCGGAGCGGACGAGACACCGGTCGACGCCGACGGATGGCTGCACACCGGCGACCTCGGGCGCGTCGACGAGGACGGCTACCTGTGGATCACCGGCCGTGCGAAGGACATGATCATCCGGGGCGGGGAGAACATCGCCCCGGCCGCGGTCGAGGAGGCGCTCGCGGGGATCCCCGGCGTGGTCGAGTCCGCGGTGTTCGGCGTCCCGCACCCGGACCTGGGGGAGGAGGTGATGGCCGCGGTGGTCGTCGAGGACGGCCTCACGGCCGAGCTGCTGCGTGCGGAACTGCGCCCCAGGCTGGCGTCCTTCGCCGTCCCGAGCCGCTGGCACATCCAGCACGAGCCGCTGCCGACCAACCACTCCGGCAAGATCGACAAGAAGGCTCTGGCGGCCCAGGCGGGAGACCGGGCATGACGGACGTCTTCACCGAGCCGGTGGCCGATCGCGTCGTGCTGGTGGAGCTGCGCAGGCCGCCCCACAACTTCATCGACGAGCGCGGGCTGACCGAACTGGCCGACACTCTGCTGGCGTACGACGATGACGACGACGTCTCATGCCTCGTGCTCGCCGCCCAGGGCAGGCATTTCTGCGCGGGGGTCGACCTGCGCGGCATCGGTGCGGCCGGCATCCGTCGCTTCTACCGTCAGGCCCTGCGGGTCTTCTCCGGACGCAAGCCGGTGGTGGCGGCGGTGCACGGCGCCGCCGTCGGCGGCGGCCTCGGCCTCGCCATGGCCGCGGACTTCCGTGTCGCGGCTCCCGACGCCCGGCTCACGGCCAACTTCGCCCGGCTCGGCTTCCATCACGGCTTCGGCCTGAGCGTGACCCTGCCGAGGGCGGTCGGTCAGCAGCGAGCCCTGGAGCTGCTGTACACCGGCCGGTCGGTGGGCGGCACCGAGGCCGTCGAACTGGGACTGTGCGACCGGGTGGCGGACGATCCGCGCGGCACGGCGATCGCCTTCGCGTCGGAGATCGCGGCCTCCGCGCCGTTGTCACTGCCCGCGATCCGGGCGACGATGCGGCGCTCGATGGTGGCGGACGTCTCGGCGGCCCTCGACATCGAGGCGAACGCCCAGGCCGCCCTCCTGGGCACGGCGGACTTCGCCGAGGGGATCGCCGCGTCCGTCGAGAAGCGTTCACCCCGCTTCTCGAGTTCGTAATTATGAATCCCTGATCAGCGTGAGCTACATTGTGTGCCGTGACGGACATGTCTTCAGCTCCCGACGACAGCGGCCCGAAGAACCATCGAACCGTCGACCGGGTGACCCAGATCCTCGAAGAGGTCGTCTACAACCCGGGCATCGGTTTCGCCGAGATCGCCCGGGCGCTGGGCGCCCCGAAGAGCTCGGTGCACGGCTTCATCCGCGGCCTGCAGGCCAAGGGGTGGCTGTACGAGGACAATCGCCGCTTCTACCTGGGGCCGGCCGTGTACGGCCTCACCCTGGCCAGCGGGCACATCCGTGCCGGGCAGGTGACGCAGACCGACCTCGACGCCCTGCACAAGGCGACCGGCCTCACCGTCTTCCTCGGCGTCGAGGCCGGCGACCACCTGATCTACATCGGGGAATCGGGCACGGACGCGCTCACCGGGTTCGCGGCCCGCACCAACATCCGGCGCACCCTGCTGTCGACGGCGGGTGGCAAGGCCCTGCTGGTGGCCCGCCCCGACGCCGACCGGGAGGCCTACCTGCGCCGGCAGCAGTCGGAGAACGCCGAAGGTGTCTCGGAGTTCCTGGCTGAGTTCGCCGACATCGCCAAGAGCCGTGTCTCGTCGAACCTCCGCCACCACGGGGCTCAGCTCGCGCTCGCGGCCGTCGTGCGCAACCAGGCCGGGGACAGCGTCGCCGCGGCGATCCTGGTCGGCCAGGCGGCCGAGATGAGGCCCCGCGAGGACAAGCTGCGCAGGGCCCTCCTCAAGCACGTCGACTCCTGGTCGCGGCAGAAGGTCTCAGCGCGGGAGCCGATCTGAACGCCCTTCGGCCTCGGCGCTGAGGAACTCGTGTACTGCGCGGGTGAAGACGTCGTTGTCGTCGCCGGCGATCATGTGACCGGCCGGGACCTCCACCAGGCGTGCGGTGGGGATGAGCGCGAGCAGTTCGGCGGCGGCCTCGGCGGTGACCATGTCGGAGTGCCGGCCGCGGACGAGCAGCGCGGGAGCGGCGACACGACGGGCGGCTTCGGTCATCCTCTCCTCGGAAGTGTTCGCCGGGTCGGCGGTGAAGCTCAGGAACCGCGGGTCCCAGTGCCAGTGCCAGCGGCCGTCCTCACGCAGCCGGAGGTTCTTCCTCAGCCCCTCCGGGCCGGAGGTCGGCCGACGGTGCGGGTTGTAGGCGCGGACCGCCTCCGCGGCCTCCTCCAGTGAGGCGAACCCGTTCGGGGCGCCGCGCATGAAGGCGCGCACCCTGGCCTGCCCCGCCGGGTCCAGCCGCGGCGCGATGTCGACCAGCACGAGCCCCGCGACCGCGCCGGGGTGCTCTCCCGCGGTGACCAGAGCGGTCCGGCCGCCCATCGACGCCCCGATCACGACGGGCGGTTCGGCGAGCGACTCCACCATGTGCAGGAGATCGCCGACCATGTCGTCCAGCCTGTACACGCCGGTGGGAGCCCACGCGCTGTCTCCGTGTCCCCGGGCGTCCACGGTGACGGCTCTCCAGCCCCGCGCGGCCAGGCGCCGGGCTGTCCGCGTCCAGGAGTGGCGTGTCTGGCCACCCCCGTGCAGCAGCACAACCGTGCCGTGGGGGTCGACGGGTTCCCAGCGGTCGGCGGCGAGGCCCACGCCGTGGAGACCTTCGAATGTGACCTGGTGGCGCACGGCGCGGCTTGTCTCCGTCACGGGTTCTCCTTCGGACCGTTGACACTGTCGGCTGCCGAGCGTAGCTTGCAGTAGGTCGGAATAGCGATACAGAGTTCGTATATACGAAAAATTGCAAGGTCGTTGTCGAGTGCCCGGGACGGCGCCCGACAAGGCACCAACTGCTGGACGTGAGCTGCCTCTTGACGTCCGTCACAGCCGGGAGCCCGGAGAGCGAGGGCCCCGCTTCCCTTCCTCGCGTGCAGCCCGCGGATCCCCGTGCCCGGTCTCGCCGGGCCGTCCTGACATAGATCGAGCAGACAGGAGTGTGTCCGGTGATCGAGCGCGACCAGATCTTCATCAACGGCAAGTGGGTGGCGTCCTCGGGCGACGGTGTGCTTTCCGTGACCAGCCCAGTCACCGAAGAGACCGTGGCGACGATCCCGGCCGGCTCGGCCGAGGACGTCGACCTGGCCGTACGGGCCGCGGCGGACGCCTTCCCCGCCTGGTCGCAGACGTCGGTCGACGAGCGCGTGGACATGCTCCACAAGCTGGCCCGGCTGACCGAGGCGCGCAGCGAGGAGATCACGCGGGCCATCGTCAGCGAGATAGGCCAGCCCGCGAAGATCGCCCAGGAGTCACAGGGGGCCGCGGCGGTCGAGGACCTCCGCAGCATCGCCGAGAGTCTGCCCGGCATCACCTGGGAAGAGCAGGTGGGGAACACCGTGGTCGCCCGCGAGGCGGCGGGCGTGGTCGGCGCGATCACCCCGTGGAACGGGCCGATGCGCATGGTCTGCATGAAGGCCGGTGCGGCGATCGCCGCCGGGTGCACCGTGGTGCTCAAGGGCACCGAGGTCGCGCCGCTCAGCTCCTTCATCTTCGCCGAGATCGTCGCCGAGGCCGGCCTGCCCGACGGAGTCTTCAACCTCGTCTCCGGCGCCGGACCGGACGTCGGCGAAGCCCTCGTGACCCATCCGCTGGTCGACATGGTCTCCCTCACCGGCTCCGTACGCGCCGGACGCCGGGTCATGGAGCTGGCCTCCCGGTCCGTCAAGAAGGTCGCCCTGGAACTAGGCGGCAAGTCGGCCAACGTCATCCTGGAGGACGCCGACCTGGAGCAGGCCGTGAACGTCGGCATCGAGGACGCGTTCCGCAACTCCGGGCAGGTCTGCGGTGGCCTCTCCCGCATGCTCGTCCCGCGTTCCCGGCTCGCCGAGGCGGAGGAACTGGCCGTACGCAAAGCCGAGAGCTATGTGCTCGGCGACCCGTACGACCCCGCCACCACGCTCGGCCCGGTCGCCAACGCCAACCAGCAGCAGCGAGTGCGGGACTACATCCGCTCCGGCCTGGAGGAAGGCGTGCGCCTGCTCACCGGCGGCCCCGAGGCCCCCGAGGGCCTGGAGCGCGGCTACTTCGTCCGGCCGACGATCTTCTCCGGCGACAACACCTCCCGGATTGCACGCGAGGAGATCTTCGGCCCCGTCGTGGTGATCGTCCCCTTCGACAGCGAGGACGAGGCCTTCGACATCGCCAACGACACGGACTACGGCCTCGCCGGCGCGATCTGGGCCGCCGATGCCGACCGAGCGCGGGCCCTGGCCCGCAGGCTCCGCGCGGGCCGCATCCGCATCAACGGGTCGCCGGTCAACCAGCGTGCCCCGCACGGTGGCTTCAAGCTGTCCGGCATCGGCCGCGAGTTCGGACGGTACGGCATCGAGGAGTTCCTCGAGTACAAGTCCATCGGCTGACGAGAACGAGGAGAAGCATGATCACCGTCAACGCCCGCTCCACGGCCGGCCCCGGTGAACCGTTCAAGCCAGCCGCGATCGACCGGCGCGACGTAGGCCCGACGGACGTCCTGATCGACATCGCGTACTGCGGGGTCTGTCACACCGACGTCAGCCGCGCGCGCAGCGAGTTCGGAACGACCACCTACCCACTGGTACCCGGACACGAGATCGCCGGCGTGGTGTCGGCCGCGGGGTCCGAGGTGACCAGGTTCTCGCTCGGCGATCGGGTGGGAGTGGGCTGCATGGTCGACTCCTGCCGGGAGTGCGACTACTGCCGGGCCGGGCTGGAGCCGTACTGCCGCAAGGGGCACGTGCGGACCTACAACGACACCGGCCGGGACGGCGAGCCCACTCTGGGCGGATACAGCGAGAAGATCGTCGTCGACGAGGCCTACGTGGTCCGCATCCCCGACTCCCTCCCGCTGCACACCGCCGCGCCCCTGTTGTGCGCGGGGATCACGATGTACTCGCCGCTGCGGCACTGGAAGGCGGGGCCGGACAAGCGGGTCGCGATCGTCGGCTTCGGCGGTCTGGGGCACGTGGGTGTGTCGATCGCCGCGGCCCTGGGCGCGCCCCCGACCGTTCTGGACCTGACGCCGGACCGGCGTGCCGACGCGCTGCGGCGCGGTGCGCGTGACTACCGGGTCACCAGCGACCCCACGACGTTCACCGAACTCGCCGGAGCCTTCGACCTGATCGTGTCGACCGCGCCGGCGAACCTCGACTACGAGGCCTTCCTCGAACTGCTCGCGCTGGACGGCACATTCGTCAACCTCGGCGTCCCGAAGAAGCCGATCAGCGTCGATGTCTTCTCCTTTCTGTACAACCGGCGATCGATGGCGGGCACGCTGGTCGGCGGCATCCAGGAGACACAGGAGATGCTCGACTTCTGCGCCGAACACGAGATTGCCGCCGAAGTGGAGGTCATCCACGCCGACCAGATCGATGCTGCCTTCGACCGGGTCGCGGCCGGTGACGTTCGCTACCGCTTCGTGATCGACGTCAGCACGATGGCGGCGGACTGAACGCGAAGGGAAGAACGGGTTGGGCACATGGACTCCGGCGCCGTGCTGCCGGCCGTTGCTACCGCCGCCGTGCAGCACACATGTGTTGAGCGAGCCTTGTCCGAACGGAGAATCGCCCCAGGTGCCCTCGCCGACGTGGGGAAGGGATCATCCGGCGCCGGCCAGGCTCGCCAGTTCGGTCTCGATCCCCTCCGGGGACAGGATGTGCTGGCAGACGAGCTGACTCGCTCCCGTGATCGCGGCACGGTCGCCGGCGCGCGAAAGAATGATCCGGAGGTTGGTGGTGGCGAGCGGCGGCGAGCGGCGGTAGACGACCTCGCGCACCCCTGCCATGAGGTGTTCGCCGGCCGCTGCCATGGAGCCGCCGATCACGATCACGCTCGGGTTGAGCAGGTTGACGCACGTGGCGAGGACCTCACCGATGTCACGCCCGGCCTGGCGGAGCGCCTGAATCGCAACGATGTTGCCGTGCGAGGCGAGCGCGATCACGTCGGCGCCGTTCGCCGCGTCCAGTCCCTGGGCAGCCAGGGACTGGGCGACGGCGTCTCCGGACGCGATCGCCTCGAGGCACCCTGTGTTGCCGCAGCGGCACACGATGTCCTGGCCGCGGCCGGCACGGACGTGCCCGAGATCGCCCGCGGTGCCGTCGGCTCCGCGCTGGAGCTGACCACTGCTGATGACCCCGGAGCCGATGCCGGTGGCGACCTTGACGAACAGAAGGTCGTTGGCGTCGGGCCAGAACCCCGTCCGCTCCCCGAGAGCCATGATGTTCACGTCGTTGTCCACGAGGACCGGCGAGGGCAGGGACCGCTGGACGAAGCCGACCACGTCGAACCCGTCCCAGCCGGGCATGATCGGAGGTTTGACGGGTCGTCCTGTCGCGTGGTGGACAGGGCCTGGAAGACCGATGCCGACGCCCGCGAGGTTCTCCGGGCAATGGCTCTGGTCGAGCAGGCGCTTGCCGGAGTCGACGACATATCCGAGGAGCGCCTCGGGACCTGCCGCGACTGGCATGTTCGTACGCTCCTCGGCGAGCAGCTCGCCGTTCAGATCCGTGAGGGCCACGCGTACATGGCTTGCGCCGATGTCGGCCGCGAGCACCGTACGAGCCCGGGGATGAAAAGCGAAGCGGGACGCCGGTCGCCCTCCGCTCGACAGGGCGTCCCCGACCGAGACGACGAGCCCGGAACCCAGAAGCAGGTCGACCTTGCCCGCCACGGTCGAGCGCGCGAGCCCTGTGGCCATGGCGAGCTCGGCGCGCGTCCAGGGACTTCCGTCTCGGAGGAGCTGGAACAGATCACCGGCCCGTGAGCCCCCGGCGGCAGGAGCCTGCCCCCTGCCGGTGTCCTCAGCGGTCGCGCGGCGCCCTTTGCGTCGGTCTTCTGCCATGGGGCCGAGTGTTGCACAGCGGCTTTCGTAGTACTAGACACGAAAGTCCGCCGATGATCTTTGTACTTTCTATTGTCTCCCGTCAAAAGTCTCCCTAGGCTCCGGGACACCGGACGCGCCGCCTGGCGTCCGAGAAGCGCAGCCTCAACGGGCAGTTGGTGAAACTCCCGCCCACGCCGGCCGCCCGGGCCGTCGCGACTGCCCCCAGGGGCCCACATCCAAAGACCTCGGCGTGCTGTGACACGTCACCTCTGCGTCTCCGGCCCTCCCCTGGCCGAAGCGCAGCATCCGTCCCCAGTTCCTTCGACGAATGGGACCAGCGATGAGAACCACCCGCACAACGTTCACGCGCCGCGGCTTCCTGGGCCTGGCGGCCGCCGCTGCGGCGAGCCCCGCGCTCGCCGCGTGCGGTGGCGGCCTCGGCTCCTCAGGAGGTGGCAGCGACACCATCAAGTTCTGGGACATGCCGTGGTCCACCCCGGCGTACAACACCGCGGCCAAGAAGATCACCGAGGCCTACACGCCGTCGTCGGGCCGCTCGAGGGCCAGCTACCAGACCATCCAGTGGAGCAACTTCTACCAGACGTTCTCCTCGGCGATCGCCTCGAAGACCGGCCCGGCGGTGTCCACCGGCGGCGGCTTCCAGGCGTTCCAGTTCGACGAGCAGGGGCAGATCGCCCACGCGGACAACGTCATCGACGCGCTCAGGAAGAACGGCCAGTACGACGATTTCCTGCCCGGTGTGCTGGACCCCTTCAAGTCGGACAAGGGCTATGTCGCGGTGCCGTGGCAGCTGGACATGCGTGTCTTCTGGTACCGGAAATCCCTCTTCGACAAGGCGGGCGCGACGGTCCCGACGGACTGGCCGTCGCTGCTCGAGGCAGGAAAGGCCCTGAAGAGGATCGGCGTCATCGGCTTCGGCACCGGTGCCGGCACCGGCAACTTCCTCGGTAACCACTTCATGATCGCCATGATGATCAGCAACGGCGGCGGCGTGTTCACGCCCGACGGGCACCTGGACCTGCTCAGCGACCGCAACGTCGAGGCGATCGAGTTCGTACGCGAGCTCGTCTCGAACGGCGTCACCGACCCCGCGGCCGTGAGCTACACCATCGACAACATGGACACGCAGTGGAAGAGCAGCAAGACGGGCTACGGCCTGTATGTCACGGGCCTTCCCCAGCGCGTCGGTGACACGTCGGGTGACATCATCGCCGCGAGCCCACTCACCGGTCCGCACGGTGACAAGGCGACCCTGGTGTTCCCGAACAACATCATGATGTACGAGCACACGCCGTCCCAGGCGTCCTCCGAGGCATTCCTCGTGTACTACATGGGCCAGCTCAAGCATCTGTGGCAGCAGAAGCTGATGAGCGCGCTCCCGGTGTTCAAGTCGATCACCCAGCTGCCGGAGTTCGCCGGCGATCCGAACAACGTCAAGATCGTCAAGGAGTACCAGCCGATAGCCAAGACATTTGCGTCCCGTGGCACGGCCCTCGACGCGAACATCGCGGTGCTCGACGGCGGCCAGGCCATCAACCAGTTCACGCAGACGATCCTCACGGGCAAGTCGGACGCCAGGACCGCGCTCAAGACGTTCCAGTCCGGCCTGCAGTCCGTCATCAAGTCCTGAGCGGAGGCATCCCGTGACCGCCATGACCGATGGACTGGCCAAGGCCCGCCGGGGCGTCGCCCCCGGCGGGCCAGGGCGGACCCCGAAAAAGCGCACCGGGACGAGCACCCTGAAGTCGCAGGCCGCCAGGACGTTCTTCTGGCTGCTGCTGCCCTCGGTGCTCCTTCTCCTGCTCATCAACGGCTTCCCGCTCGTCTACGCGGCGATCCAGGCCACGCACAACGGTTCTCTCATCAACACCGGCGGCTTCGTCGGCCTGGACAACTTCGTCAACGTCCTGACCTCACCCGCGTTCTGGAAGGCTGCCCGGTTCACGCTCGTCTTCACGATCGTGGGGGTGTTCGGCTCGTGGGCCGTCGGCCTGGGGCTCGCGCTTCTGCTCCGTACCCGGATCCCGGCGCGCGGCCTGTTCAAGGTCCTGCTGCTCCTGCCCTGGGTCGTGCCGATCGTCGTCTCCTCGACGGCCTGGAACTGGCTGGTCGCGACCCCGCAGAGTCCTGTTCCGGCCCTGTTCAAGACCCTCGGCTTCGGAACACCGCTGTTCCTCGCAGACCCGACCCTGGCCGTGGTCACGGTCTGCGTGTTCAAGGTGTGGGTCAGCTTCCCGTTCATGATGATGATGTCGGCCTCCGCCCTGGCCTCGGTGGACGAGACCGTCTACGAGGCCGCGAGCATGGACGGTGCGAGCAGGTTCCAGCAGTTCACGCAGATCACGCTCCCGCTCGTGGCGCGGTCCACCTACATCAGCTGGATCCTCATGACGATCTTCTGCGTCAACGACTTCCCGACCATCTACCTCCTCACCGGTGGAGGTCCCGTCGACGCGACCACCTCACTCGTCGTCTTCGCCTACCGCACCGTGTTCCAGAACTTCCAGACGGGGCCCGGCGTCGCCGTCGCCTTCCTCATGACGCTCACCCTCGTGATCGTCTCCGCCCTCCTGTACCGCCAGATCCGAAAGGCGGGCGTCGAATGAGCACCGTCGTGCACACCCATACCGCTCCTGCCGTGGGCGGCCCCGCCGTCCCCGGCTCTCGGGAACGCCGCACCGTCTCCGAGGCCGGCATGCGAGGACGCTGGTGGCGCTTCGTCGTCATCCTGCTGATCACCGCAGCCGTCCTCGTCCCCATCGTGGTGGTCGCCGTGCTCGCCTTCACCCCCGGCACCACCAGCACGGCGACGGGGCTCACCTTCGAGAACTTCACGAACGTCTTCGACCAGACCCTGGCCTCGACGTGGCTCGGCAACAGCCTGGTCGTGACCCTGGCCACCGTCGTCGTCTCGGTCTCGGTCGCCGCGCCGGCCGGCTACGTCCTCTCCCGCGGCCGCAGCAGGGCTGTCTCGTCCTACTCGCTCCTGCTGTTCGTCATGCAGTCACTGCCGATCATCACCTCGGTCGTGCCCCTGTTCATCCTCTTCGCCAACCTCGGACTCGTCGACAACCTGCTGGGCGTCACCATCGTCTACGTCGCTTCGACCATGGCCGTCGCCACCTGGATGATGGCGGCATACTTCGACTCGATCCCGATCAGCCTCGAGGAGGCGGCGTGGATCGACGGGTGCTCGGTGCTCGGCTCCTTCACCAAGGTCGTCCTGCGCAACAGCCTTCCCGGCGTGCTCTCGACCGCGATCTTCGCCTTCCTGCTCGCCTGGAACGACTACCTCGTGGCGATCGTGTTCCTGCGCTCGGACCAGACCTTCACCCTCCCCGTCGGCGTCCAGTCCTTTTTCCAGCAGAACGCCACCGACTGGGGCTCTGTCATGGCCCTGGCCGTCGTCATGATGCTCCCGCCGGTGATCGTCTTCGCCGCCCTCAACAAGTATTTCAGCGTCGGCGGCATCGGCGGTTCCCTCGCGGGCCGCTGACGCCCGAACCGCTCGCGTCTGACCCGTTCTTCCACTTCACCGATCCCGAGAGGACACGGTTCCCCATGGCCTATTCCGTTCAGCTCTACACCGTCCGGAACGCGATTGCCGAGGACCTCCCCGGAACGATCCGGCGACTTGCCGAGATCGGCTTCACCCACGTCGAGCCGTACAACTTCGCGGCCCGTGCCGATGAACTCGCCGCGGCTCTCGCCGACAGCGGCGTCACCGCCCCGACGGGCCACGCCCCCTTGCTCTCCACCGACCAGGACCAAGTCTTCGCCGCCGCGAAGCGCCTCGGCATCGGCACGGTGATCGACCCCTACCTCCCGGCCGAGCACTGGCAGGACGCCGAGACGATCCGCGGCACCGCGGCGCGGCTGAACGCCGCGGCGAAGAAGGGCGCGCAGCACGGGATCCGCGTGGGCTACCACAATCATTACTGGGAGCTCTCCTCGAAGATCGAGGGCACCACCGCCCTGGAGTTCTTCGCAGGCCTGCTCGACCCCGAGGTCGTCCTCGAGGTCGACACCTACTGGGCCGCGGTCGGCGGCGAGGACCCGGCCGCGCTCCTGGAACGCCTGGGCAAGCGTGTGGTCGCAATCCACATCAAGGACGGGCCGATCTCCACAGACGTGAGGGCCCAACTGCCCGCAGGCCAAGGCGCGATCGACGTCAGGAGCGTCATCGCAGCCGCCGAGGACATCGAGGTCGGCATCGTGGAATTCGACGACTACGCAGGCGACATCTTCGAAGGCCTCGCTTCCGCTCTGCGCTACCTCGAGGCCGGCGACACGGTCTCCGACGGGGGTACCCGATGAGCCGCGGGCCGGTCGGCGTCGCCGTCATCGGCGCCGGCGTGATCAGCAAGCAGTACCTGGACAACCTCACGAAGTTCCCGGACCTGAAGGTCCAAGCCGTAACGGACCTCCTGCCCGAGGCCGCGAAGACACGCGCGCAGGAGTACGGGATCGCCGAGCACGGCAGCCCTGAAGTCGCGCTTGACCACCCGGACGTGGAGATCATCGTCAACCTCACGATCCCGGCGGCCCACGTCGACGTCGCGACCGCGGCGGTGCGGGCGGGCAAACACGTCTGGAGCGAGAAGCCGTTCGCACTCGACCGCGAGAGCGGGCTCAAGCTGCTGAAGGAGGCGGACGAGGCCGGGCTGCGCCTCGGCTGCGCCCCGGACACCTTCCTCGGAGCCGGCCTGCAGACGGCGCGACGGGTCATCGAGCGCGGGGACATCGGGGTTCCGCTGACCGCCCAGACCGTGTTCCAGACCCCGGGCCCGGAGTCCTGGCACCCGAACCCGGCGTTCCTGTTCCAGTACGGCGCGGGACCCTTGTTCGACGTCGGCCCGTACTACCTCACCGCGCTCGTGCAGACCTTCGGCAGCGTCCGCCGGGTCGCCGCGATCGGGTCGAAGGCCAGAGCCACCCGCACCATCGGCTCGGGCCCGAGGGCGGGCGAGGAGTTCGACGTCGAGGTGCCCACGCATGTGAGCGCGCTGGCCGAGTTCGAGTCCGGCGCCTCCTCGCACAGCATCTTCAGCTTCCAGTCCCCGCGCACCCGGATGGGCTTTGTCGAGATCACCGGCACCGAGGCCACCCTCTCCCTGCCCGACCCGAACTACTTCGACGGCGAGTTGCGGATCTGCCGTACGGGCGAGACGGAGTGGACCGCGTTGCCGACCACGGGCCCGGCGAGCGGGCGGGGCATGGGTGTGCTGAACATGGCCCGCTCCATCAGGTCCGACGAGCCGCACCGCGCCACCGGACAACTGGCCTACCACGTCCTGGACACGATGGTGTCCGTCTCCGAGTCGATCGACTCGGGCGGGTTCACCGAGGTCGTCAGTTCGGCACCCCCCTCCGCTCCGCTGCCGGAGAACTGGGCACCGAACGAAGCGACCATCGACGGGGTGTTCGCATGAGCCCGGTGCCGGGGACGGCCGTACCGGGGGCACTGGGAGTCGCGGCGATCGGGTACGCGTTCATGGGCAGGGCCCACTCGCAGGCCTGGCGCAACGTCGCGGCGCATTTCGACGTCCCGGCGGTGGAGCAGCGCGTGCTCGTCGGACGCGATGCCGCGCGGGTGGCGGAGACGGCGGCCCGGCACGGGTGGGCCGAGACCGCGACGGACTGGCGCGAGGTCATCGGCCGGGACGACGTGCACATCGTGGACGTCTGCGCTCCGGGCTGGCTGCACGCGGAGATCGCCGTCGCGGCGCTGGAGGCCGGCAAGCACGTGCTCGTGGAGAAGCCGCTCGCGAACTCCCTGGCCGAGTGCGAAGCCATGGTCGCCGCCGCGCGCGCCGCGCGGGCCCGCGGGGTGCAGTCGATGGTCGGGTTCAACTACCGGCGCGTGCCAGCCCTGGCCTATGCACGCCGGCTCATCGCGGACGGCCGCATCGGCACGGTCCGGCAGGTCCGCGCGTCCTACCTGCAGGACTGGCTCGCCAGCGAGGACGCGCCCATGACCTGGCGGCTGCGGAAGGAGACCGCGGGGTCCGGGGCCCTGGGGGACATCGCCTCGCACACGATCGACCAGGTCCAGTTCCTCCTCGGGGACACCGTCACCGAGGTCTCCGGGCGGCTGCACACCTTCGTCGCCCGGCGCACCGGTCCCCATGGCGTCGAGGACGTCACCGTCGACGACGCCGCGTGGGCCACGCTCCTCCTCGCCGGCGGAGCGGTGGCCTCGGTCGAGGTATCCCGGGTCGCACTCGGCCGGAAAAACTCACTGCGGATCGAGGTCTACGGCTCCGAGGGCGCCCTCGCGTTCGACCTCGAACGGCTCAACGAGCTCGAGTTCCTCGACGCCGTCGGACCGGCCGCGGAGCAGGGATTGCGGCGCATCATCGTCACCGAGCCCGAGCACCCCTACCTGGGAGCGTGGTGGCCGCAGGGCCACATCATCGGCTGGGAGCACACCTTCACCCACCAGATCCGCGACTTCCTGGCAGCGATCCGAGAGGGCACAGCCCCTTCGCCCTCGTTCGAGGAAGGCCTGCAGGTCCAGCGTGTCCTGACCGCCGTCGAGGAGTCCGCCGCCAAGTCCACCGCCGTCCAGCTCTGAGAAGAACCACCCCCACGAAAGGAACCCCATGCCCCGCCCCTTCACCCTGTTCACCGGCCAATGGGCCGACCTGACCCTCGACGAAGTGGCCCGGCACGCCTCCGAGTGGGGCTACGACGGACTCGAGATCGCCGTCTCCGGAGAGCACCTGGACGCCTGGCGGTGGAAAGACGAGGCCTACATCGCCGAGCGGCTCGGCATTCTCGAGCGCCACGGGCTGAAGGTGTGGGCCATCTCCAACCACCTCAAGGGCCAAGCGGTGTGCGACGACCCCATCGACTTCCGCCACCAGGCGATCGTCGGCTCCCGCGTGTGGGGTGACGGCGATCCCGAAGGCGTACGGCAGCGCGCCGCCGAGGAACTGAAGAACACCGCCCGCCTCGCCCGCGCCCTGGGCGTCAAGACCGTGGTCGGGTTCACGGGGTCCAGGATCTGGCAGTACGTGGCGATGTTCCCGCCCGTTCCGGCCGACGTCATCGACGCCGGGTACCAGGACTTCGCCGACCGGTGGAACCCCATCCTGGACGTCTTCGACGAATGCGGTGTCCGCTTCGCCCACGAGGTCCACCCCTCCGAGATCGCGTACGACTACTGGTCCACGAAGCGCGCCCTCGAGGCCGTCGGACACCGCGAGGCATTCGGCCTGAACTGGGATCCCTCCCACATGCTGTGGCAGGGCATCGACCCCGTCGCGTTCATCACCGACTTCGGCGACCGGATCTACCACGTGGACTGCAAGGACACCCGCATGCGCATGGGCAACGGCCGCGCCGGGATCCTCTCCTCGCACCTGCCCTGGGGCGACCCGCATCGTGGCTGGGACTTCGTCTCCGCCGGCCGCGGCGACGTCCCCTGGGAGGACTGCTTCCGCGCCCTGACCGCCATCGGCTACGACGGTCCCGTCTCCGTCGAGT
The DNA here is from genome assembly GCF_040702065.1 of Streptomyces sp. NPDC086777. Taxonomy (NCBI): domain Bacteria; kingdom Bacillati; phylum Actinomycetota; class Actinomycetes; order Kitasatosporales; family Streptomycetaceae; genus Streptomyces; species Streptomyces sp. NPDC086777. The sequence continues at coordinate 185,555 of NZ_JBFBJI010000013.1, forward strand.
GGGAAGACGCAGGAATGGACCGCCTCCAAGGCGCTCCTGAAGCCCTCCAGGCGCTGAAGAAGTTCGACTTCGCTCCGGGCAAGCAGTCCTTCGACGCCGCGTTCAGCAACCAGACCTGATCCTCCGGGGACATCCGTCTCTCAAAGGGCGCAGGGCACTTCGCAGAAACCGCATGATCGAAAAGGACAACACCGTGATCCCCTGTTCCGATCGAGCGCTCGTCGCCGCACTGCTCGATGTTCTGGTCCCGGCCGATTCTCAGCCCGGCGCGACCGAGGCCGGGCTGTTGGGCTGGATGGACAGTCTCGCTGATCGCGATCACGCGACGTACTGGGCTCGGCTGTTCACCCCGGGGCTGGAGGCACTGTCCGTCGAGCTCGAAGCGGGAGCTGTTCTGGGCCCCGAACTCGTCGACGAGTTGCAGGGGGCCCGGGATCGGCACGGATGGGCGGTCTCACCGTCCGAGTTCATCGCGGCGATGGCCACTGTGGCCTCCCACGGGTACTACGGGCGACGGGAGAGCGGGTCCTGGGAAGGGCTTGGATACGAACCGTCTCCGAAACAGCCGACAGCAGAGCCTGTCCATCACGCTCGCCCCGTCGAATCCGGGCCTGAGGCACTGCAACTCACGTGGGACGTAGTGGTGGTCGGGGCCGGCGCGGGCGGGGGAGTGACCGCCCGCGTCCTGACCCAGACCGGGGCCCGGGTGTTGCTGCTGGAGCGTGGACGGTTTCTCACTTTCGAAGAGATCGGACACGACCATCTCGCCAATCACCGGTTCTCCGCCTACGGCCACACCACCGGGCCCGACTACACCGGCAACCCGCGCGTGGTGGCCGAGCCGGGGAAACCGGACCGCCGGGTCGAGCGGCCCTACAGCAGGGAATGGCAGAACAATGCGATGACCGTCGGCGGCGGCACCCGCGTCTATCAGGGCATGGCCTGGCGGTTCCAGCCGGACGATTTCCGCATGGCGTCACGGTACGGCGTGCCCGACGGCAGTTCGCTCGCGGACTGGCCGCTGACCTACGACGATCTCGAGCGTCACTACACGCGTGCCGAGCAGGAGTTCGGTGTCTGCGGGGACGGACAGGCCCACCGGTGCCAGGGCTTCCGCAGCGCTGAGTACCCGATGCCCGCTCAGCCGGCGACGCACGAGGCCGGCGTGCTGCGCAAAGGCGCCGCAGCCCTCGGCCTCAGTACCGGGCCCGTGCCGTTGCTGATCAACTCCCGACCACGCGATGGACGTGCCGCCTGCGTGCGATGCGGTCAGTGCATCGGGTTCGGCTGCCCGGTGGATGCCCGTGCCGGTACCCACAACACCGTTATCCCGTTGGCACTGAACACGGGTCTGTGCCGGCTCGTCACCGGGCAGCGAGTACAGCGAGTGCTGGTGGACCCCACCGGACGTGCCACCGGTGTCGTGGTACGCGACATGAACACGGGTGCTCGTGTCGAAGTGCGCGCCGGGGCCGTGGTTCTGGCAGCAGGGGCAATTGAGACCGCCCGGCTGCTGTTGGCCAGCGCCACTGACGAACATCCTGCGGGCCTGGGAAACCGTACGGACCAGGTCGGACGCAACTTGCAGGGGCACAACTACGTCGGCGCGTTCGGGTTGTTCGACGACCCGGTACAGGACCTCCAAGGTCCGGGTGTGTCGATAGCGACCGCCGACTACACACATGATCTGGGCGGCGAGGCGATCGGGGGAGGGGTGCTCGCCAATGAAGTCGTGAAGATGCCCGTGCTGTTCCATGCCTGGGCGATGCCCTCGGACGTTCCGCGGTGGGGTTACGAGGCAAAGCGCTGGATGCGGGAGTCCTACCTGCGCACCTCGCACGTCATGGGCCCGATCCAGGAGATTCCGAATCCGGAAGCACGGGTGACCCTTGCCTCCCAGGTGTTCGACTCCGGCGGTGACGCCGTAGCCAGACTCTCCGGGGTGCAGCACCCGGAGAGTGTCCGTGCCGCGAAAGCGCTGCGCGAGCGGGCTCAACGCTGGATGCATGCGTCCGGCGCGCGCCGAGTATGGACGCTGCCAGTGCAGAGAGGCCTGTCCGCGGGCCAGCACCAGGCGGGGACGGCCCGCATGGGCACAGATCCGGCGGCCTCGGTGACCGACCCTTTCGGCCGGGTACACGGACACCCCGGGCTCTGGATCACCGACGCGTCCCTGCACGTCACCAACGGCGGAGTGAACCCGGTACTGACCATCCTTGCGCTGGCCTACCGATGCGCCGAGGAACTGGCACTGGCCCGCACGTAGGAAGCGCCCCGGCACGGCGGCTCAAAGGCTGATTTCCGCTCAGTGAGGAAAACGATGAAGCAGTCGGAAACGAAGGAGAACGCGACCTTGCCAGAGCAGGATCAGTTCGATCCCGACGAGACAGAGCGGCCGATGAGGTATGCCCGCACACTCCTTCCAGGCCAGCGTGCGGAGCTTCATGTCCTGGACGTCGAGGGCGGTCGCTCCCAGCTGGCACTGTGCTCCGAGGACCAACTGTTCGAGGCACCCAATTGGCACCCGGACGGGCGCTGGATCGTCGTGAACGCCGACGGCGCCCTGTACCGAGTGGACAGTCACGACCCCACGGGTCTCGAACCGATTCACGCCACCGGGCTGCCCGAGGTGAACAACGACCATCTCGTGTCCCCGGACGGCCGTTGGCACTATGTGTCGGCCAATGACGGGCACCTGTACCGGGTGCCGTGGAACGGGGGACGCACTGAGCGCATCACCCTGCCCAAGGCCCCGGAGCGCAGATTCCGTCACTTTCTGCATGGCATATCCCCAGACGGCAGCACCCTGCTTTACGTCGGTACAGAGGTCCTCGACGGAGACGAGTGGGGAAGACGCGCGCTGTGGTGCCTGGACCTCGTCAGCGGAGAGGAGCGCCTCGTCGGTGACGGCTACTCTCCTGCGGACGGACCGGAATTCTCCCCCGACGGCGCGAGTGTCTTTTTCAACTCGGAGGTTGCGTCCAGCGTGCCCGGTCACGCGCAACTGTTTCGGCACGACCTCGCTGAGGCGTCCGTGCAGCAGCTCACCTCCGACGAGCACGTGAACTGGTTCCCGCACCCCTCGCCTGATGGCCGTCGGCTGGTCTACCTCAGCTATCCGCCGGGAACTGTCGGGCATCCCGCCGACCTGCCCGTAGTCTTGCGCCTGATCGACCTTCCGGAGAGTCCTTCACGTGATCTGGTCACTCTCCCGGGGGGCCAGGGAACCATCAACGTTCCGTGCTGGGCGCCCGACTCCCGGCGCATCGCCTACATAAGCTATCCACTCAGTGGCACTAACGACTCCAGCCGCGCTTCTGCTGCCCCAGCAGCACTTTGACGGTTTCCCGTATGTGGGGGTCTGTGCGGTCTTCGGCCCTGTCTCACATTCGGTGGTGACGGAGAGTTGTCAGGGTCGTTGACCTTCATGTGATGAGTGTCAACGAGCTTGTGCTGACGGTGTTTTCGGGTCTGTCGCCGCTGGTCATCGAGGATGTTGCCGACGAGGGTGAGCGGATCGTGGTGCGGGCCCGGACGCCGCTGGACACCGCGGTCTGCCCGGTGTGCGGGGCCTCGTCGGGACGGGTGCACGGCTATCACCGGCGGACGGCGGCCGACGTTCCGGTCGACGGACGACGGGTGGTGGTCCGTGTGCGGGTACGGCGTCTGGTGTGCCCCACGCGAGGCTGCCGCCACACCTTCCGCGAACAGGTGCCCGGGGTGCTGGAGCGATACCAGCGACGCACCGCTCGTCTGACCAGGCAGGTCAAGGCCGTGGTCAAAGAGTTAGCGGGCCGGGCGGGATCACGTTTGCTGGCGATACTCGCGGTGGTCCTGTCCCGTCACACGGCCCTGCGCACCCTGCTGCGCATCCCGTTGCCCACCGGGCGGATGCCCCGCGTGATCGGCGTCGACGACTTCGCCCTGCGCCGGCGCCACCGCTACGCCACCGTGGTGATCGACGCCGAAACCCATGAGCGGATCGACGTACTGCCCGACCGCACGGCCGACACGCTGGAAGCCTGGCTGCGCGAGCATTCGGGCATCGAGGTCGTGTGCCGCGACGGCTCAACCACATACGCCGAGGCCATCCGCCGCGCTCTGCCTGACGCGGTTCAAGTCGGTGATCGCTGGCATTTACGGAAGAACCTGTGCGAAGCCGCCCTGAGCGAGGTGAAGGCACACAGTGCCTGCTGGGCCACCGTGCTGGACGCGCCGATCTACGACGGGCCCCGCGCTCAGACCACCCTCGAACGCTGGCATCAGGTTCATGGCCTGCCCGAGAAGGGCGTGGGCCTGCTCGAATGCGCCCGCCGCCTGCAACTGGCCCTGAACACCGTCAAACGCTACGCCCGCGCCGACCGGCCCGAGCGCATGCTCCGCGTCCCCAAGTACCGTGCCGGCCTGGTCGATCCCTACCGCGAGCACCTGCGCAAACGCCGAAGTGAAGACCCCGGCGTCCCCGTCCAGCACCTCTTCGAAGAGATCAAGACTCTCGGCTTCACGGGCTGCCTGAACCTTCTGCACAAGTACATCAACCAAGGCCGCGCGGACGCCGACCGCAGCCATATCTCGCCGCGCCGGCTCGCCCGGATGCTGCTGACCAGACCCGACAACCTCAAGCCCGAGCACCACGGGCTCCTGGCCAAGCTCACCGCCGCCTGCCCCGAGATGACCCAACTGACCTCAGGTATAAGAGACTTCGCCCCGCTCCTTACGCCCCATACCGACAACGCCGATGCGCTCACGCACTGGATCGCCCAAGTCCGAACAGCCGACCTGCCCCACCTGCACGCCTTCACCCGGGGCCTGGACCGGGACATCGACGCCGTGATCGCCGGGCTCACGCTTCCGTACAGCAACGGCCCTACCGAGGGCGTCAACACCAAGACCAAACGGATCGCGCGCCAGATGCACGGACGAGCAGGCTTCACCCTGCTCCGGCACCGCATCCTCCTCGGATAACAGCACGCTCCGTCACCACCGAATGCGAGACAGGGCCGTCGGCTGGACAGACCCCCGACCAGGATACGCAGCCGTACGAAGGCATGTTTCCAAGTTCGACTCGACTACGATCGCGTCAGCCTTGAGGGCGAGGGCGAGCTGGCAGGCCGCACGGCCCCAGTCAGCCCGCTGGCGCGGGGCAGTCTGACGCGGGGCCGGGGACACTGCCACGGCGCGTGCCGAGACCGACGCGGGCGGCAAGATCCTCTACCGCGACGGGGACCAGGCAGTGGCTGAGCGTGTCCACGAGATCGCGGGCGAGCGGGGTCTGTCCTCGGCCCAGGTCGCCCTGGCCTGGGTCATGCGCAACCCGGCGGTGACCTCGCCCATCGTCGGGGTCACCAAGCCGGCCCAGCTGGCCGACGCGGTCGCCGCGGTGGACGTCGAACTCGACGAAGACGAGGCCGCCTACCTGGAGGAGCCCTACCAGCCGCAGGAGGCCGCCTACCTGGAAGGGTCCTTCTACAAGCAGCGGCCTGTGGCGGGCTCCCGGTAGTCCGGGCTACCGCCGGGCCTTCGACGAGTCCTTGGCCTCGGCCTTCACAGCCCTGTGGCTGGCCCGGCGGTGCTTGCGGGCGGCCCCGCGCAACTGCATGATCCGCGCGCTGCCCGCAAGCGCGGAGAGCAGGATGCCCGCCACCTCGGCCAGCAGCAGGGCCACGCGCTGCGGAACGTGCCCGTGGGCACCGAAGTAGCTGACGTTCATTCGGCTGCTCCTGAGACGGCTGGCGAGAGCGGCGAGTGGTGCGACGGTGGCGACTGGCGACAGGTCGGTTCTCCGGCGGCGTTCGTTACGGGCACCTGGATTTGTGGAACCTGCACAATGGCTCGGACAAGCGGTTTAACGAGGCGCGGCAGTAGCTGTAGTCCTCTCGTAGAGGGCATCGTCACATGGGGGTGCCAGCCCGCCGGCACCCGTAGCCGAACTCCAGTGGAGCTGGACTCACCGCTTGGCCTAGTCCTGACCACTCGTCAGTAAAGTCAGCGTTGGGTCAGCATTCGTCCTGGCAAAGCTGCCCACAGATGCCCACACCCTGGAATCGAGAAGCCCCTCGGAGGTGCTGGTGCACCGGCCTCCGAGGGGACTGGCGTCAGTGAACGTCGTGGTGAGGCGGACGGGCGGCGGGCGCTGGGGGCCTGACGTCAGAAACTTGCATCTTTCCTGGTCAGCGGGCCCGTCCCCGCGCCTTCAGGGGGGTCTCGGGCAATGTCGGTGCGCGGAGCGGCGACCCGTCGTAGCCCTTCACCTCGCCGAAACGGGCCCCCTTCTCCCAGTCCTCCCGGGCCTGGACGATCTCGTCCTGGGTACGCCCGACGAAGTTCCACCACATGATCAGCTCCTCCTCGAACGGCTCGCCGCCCAGGAGCATGATCGCCGCGTCGGACTCGGCGCGCAGGGGGAGTTCGGTGCGGCCGCAGCCCAGGTAGAGCATGGAGCCCGGGAGTACCGGTACGCCGTCGACGTGTACCTCGCCGGACATGGCAAGGACGCCGTACTCGAAGTCGGGGTCGAGCGGCAGGCGCAGGTCGGCGCCCTGGGCGAGGGCCAGATCCGCGCCGACGATGGGGGTGAACGTCGTGCCGGGGGACGTCGCGCCGTCGAGGGAGCCCAGGATGACCGTGGCGGTCAGACCGGGGGCCGTGACCGTCGGCAGGTCGGGGTGGTGCTCGAACCGCGGGTCCGTGTGCCGGTGGGAGTCCGGGAGGGCCACCCACAGCTGCGCGCCGTGCAGGTAGCGGGCGTGCGACCTGGGGCTCTCCTCGGAGTGGCTGATCGCCCGGCCCGAGGTCATCAGCCCCAGCTCGCGCGGGCGGATCGTCTGCAGGCTGCCGGTGGAGTCACGGTGCAGGACCTCGCCCTGGTGCAGCCAGCTGACCGTCTGCAGCCCGATGTGCGGGTGCGGCGGGACCTGCATGCCGGGCTGGTCGGCGATGTCGTCGGGGCCGTAGTGGTCGACGAACGCCCAGGCACCGATCATGCGGCGGCCGAGGTTCGGCAGCAGTCGGCGCACCTCGGTCGACTCGCCGAGTTGCACGTGGCGGGGGCTCAGCAGCTCGCGGACGGGTTCGGCGACGACGAATCCGCGGCCGCCGCACACGCTCGGAACGGGCGCGCGGTCAAGGTTGCTCATGTCGGACAACCTAGCGGCCCGAGGTCTCCGTTGCCGAGCGGTCGGCCGGTCGTACGGAATCGGTCCCTCACGTTGCCGAAGACCGGCCGGTGGGTCACCCGACCCCGGTGCCGGCTTCGATGTCTGCGAAGTGCGGGGCGGCGCATGCCGGTCGTCGCCCCGCACGGGTGTGCTCCGGTTCACTGGCCCGTACGTCAGCGGGCGGTCAGTTTCCACAGGTGGTCGACGGTGCCGTTGTCGTCCCACTGGAGGACCTGGGCGCCGGAGGAGGTGCTCATGTTCGTCACCCCGAGCAGCAGTCCGCTGTTGTAGTTGGCGATCTTGTAGTAGCCGTCGCCGGACGGGATCAGCTGCCAGAGGTGGTCGGCGGTGCCGTTGTCGGCCCAGATCAGGGCGGTGCCGCCGGCGCCCGTGCCCGCGTTGGTGATGCCGAGGAGCAGACCGCTCGCCTGCTGCTGGATCTTGTAGAGGCCGTTGCCCGCGGCGACCAGGGTCCAGTTCTGGTCGGTGCCCGTGCCGGCGGCGGCCTGGACGACGAGGGTGCCCTGGGCGGTGCCCGCGCCGCTGGTGTCCAGGGCGAGGCCGCTGTTCCTGTTGGTGATCTGATAGCGGCCGGCCAGCGAGGTGGCGGTGCCGCTCGGCGTGATGGTCAGGTGGTAGCCGTCGGCGGCGTTCATCGTGACCGGTACGGTGATCGAACCGCCGCTGACCGCGTAGTCGGCGTCCGAGATCGTCACCGGCCCGGAGACGGCGGTGGTGCGGCCCTTGGACGGCGTGTACTCCAGCCTGACGTGCACGGTGCTGCCGAAGGCGGAGAGCGAGGACAGCCCGTTGACGGTGACGGCACACGGACCGGTGCAGCCGCCGGTGACCACGCTGATCTGGTTGCCCGCGCCGTTGCGGGCGGCGAAGCCGTCGATGCCGGTCTGCGCGGGAGGCGTGGTGACCAGCATGTTCCCGGACATGTCGCCGTACCACTTGTACAGCCAGTAGGCACCGTTGGGTGATCCGCCGGTGTCGGTGAGGGTGTCGCCGAGGGTGCCGTAGTGGTTCCAGAAGGCCAGCTCGGCGTCGTGCACGCCGGCCCGCTCGAACTTGGCGACATAGCTCGCGAGCGGGCCAGGTACGCCGACCTCGCCCGTGGTGCCGTACTCCTCGATGGCGATCGGGCGGGCGCTGATGCCGAGGCTGCTCTCCAGGGCGCGGTAGGCGGCGACATGGGCGGCGATGTTCTGCGAGCCCTGCAACTCGTGCCAGGAGACGATGTCGGGCACCGTGCCGCTCGCCTTGGCGTCGGTGAGGAACGTGGTCATCCAGCTCTGGTTCCACGCCGAGTAGCTGGGGCCCTGGACCGCGGTGGTGGAGTCCCTGGCGCGGACCTCCCTGTACGTCGTCGCCCATCCGGAGTCGAAGCTGCCGGCCGACGAGGTGTTCCAGGTCCAGTCGGGTTCGTTCCACAGCTCGTAGGCGGCGATGTTGCCGGCTCCGGAGGACTTCACCGAGGCGACCTGCTTGTCCACGGCCGACAGCCAGTCGCTCCAGCTCACCCACTTGTAGGGGAAGTTCGGATACCAGTCCGGCATCCGTACGACGACCTTGGCGCCGGCCTTCGCCGCCTCGGGGGCTACGGTCAGGGCGTCCCCGCCGGGGCTGGGCTCGCCGTTGGGCAACTGCGAGCCGCCGGGTGCCATCTGCACGAAGGTGTTCGGCTTCAGCGGCGCGACGAGGCTGTCCGCCGGCACGCTCGCGGTGTCCAGGCCGTACAGGCCGCCCGAAGCCACGTGCGTGACCGGGCGAAGAGTCTGGTTCGCGTTCACCACGAGGGTGGTGGCGGAGGTGGGCGCCGCCTGGGCGGGGGCCGTGGTGCCGAGGGCGGCGGCGGTGAGGGCCACCGCACCGAGGGCGGCTCCGAGGGGGATGATGCGGCTCATGGCATGGGTCTCCTCTAGGAGTTGGGGGTGTCAGTCCTTCACCGCGCCCGCGGTCACGCCCGCGGCCACATAGCGCTGGGCGAGGATCAGGAGGACGGCCGCGGGGACCGACGCGACGACGGCGGTGGCCATGATCGCGTTCCACTCCTGGTTGTTGTTGCCGATGTACTTGTAGATGCCGAGCGTGATGGGCTTCCAACTTCCGCCGCCGTCGAGGGTGTTGGCGAAGACGAAGTCGGACCAGGCCCACAGGAAGCCGAACAGCGAGACGGTGACGACCGCGTTGCGGCTCAGCGGGAGGACGACCGACCGGAAGGTGCGCCAGGTGCCGGCGCCGTCGATCCGGGCGGCCGAGAGGAGCTCGTCGGGGATGCCCGACATGAACGCGGTGAAGATCATGACGCCGAAGGGCACGGCGATGGTGGAGTCCGCGACGATCAGCCCCCACCAGGAGTTGAGCAGGCCGAGGTCGAGGAAGATGCCGTAGAAGCCCATCGCCATGACGATGCCCGGGATCATCTGGGCGATCAGCAGGGCCAGCGCCAGCGGCCCGCCGCCGCGGGGCCGGAGCTTCGCCAGCGCGTAGCCGGCCGGAGCGGCGATCAGGAGCGTGAGGGCGACCGTGCCGATGCCGATCAGCAGGCTGGTGCCCAGGTAGGGGAGCTGGTCGTCGAGGACCGCCCGGTAGCCCTCGAAGGTCGGGTGCAGCGGGAGCAGGTCCGGCGGGTCCTTGCGCATGTCCTGCTGCGGCGTGAGGGACACGTTGAGCATCCAGTACACCGGGAACAGCATCAGCGCGGTGAGCAGGAGGCCGATCAGGGTGTGGCCGCGCGACCTCATGCTTCCTGCCTCCTCTGGACGCGGACGTAGAGCAGGCCGAAGACGAGCGCGATGAGGATCAGGATGTTGCCGACGGCGGCACCGGGACCGAACCTGGGCAGCAGCGTGCCGAAGCCCAGCTGGTACGACCAGGTCGCGAGGGTGGCGGAGGCGTCGCCGGGACCGCCCTTGGTCATGATCCAGATCAGGTCGAACACCTTGAGGGTGTAGACCAGCCCCAGCAGCAGGGTGATGGCCGACACCGGGCGCAGCAGCGGGAAGGTGATCCGGCGGAACTGCTGCCAGGCGCCGGCTCCGTCGAGCGCCGCCGCCTCGTACAGCTCACCGGGGACGTTCTGCAGGCCGCTGTACAGGATGACCAGGTTGAAGGGGATGCCGATCCAGATGTTGGCGACGATCACCGAGGTCAGCGCCCAGTCGGGCGAGGTCAGCCAGCCGACGGGACCGACGCCGAGGAAGTGCAGGAAGTAGTTCACCACCCCCGACTCGCTGTTGAACATCCACGACCAGGTCGACGCCGACACGATCAGCGGCAGCAGCCAGGGGATCAGGAACAGCGCCCGCAGCACGGTCGAGAGCCGGAAGTGCCGGTTGAAGAAGACCGCGAGGGCCAGCCCGGTCACGTACTGGAACACGATCGACACGAAGGTGAAGACCATGGTGTGCCGCATCGCCGGACCGAACGCCGGATCGTCCAGCACGGTACGGAAGTTGGCCCAGCCGGAGAACGGCGCGTCGCCCGCCACGAAGGAGCGCACGGTGTAGTCGCGCAGGCTCAGGTCGAGGTTGCGGTAGAGCGGATAGACGTAGAAGGCGGCGAGGTAGCCGAGCAGGGGCGTCACGAAGGCGAGCGCGGTCAGTCGGCTCCGGAGCCCGGGGGACGGACGAACCCCCCGCACGGCGCCCCCACAGGGGCGCGGGGAACTGCGCGGCAAGCCCCCGCGCACCCGCAGATGCACAGCCACCGGTCAGCCCTTGTCGGCGGCGGTCTGCGCGGCGTCCAGCGCGTCCTGCGGGCTCTTGCCGCCGGAGAGCGCCGCCTGTACGGCCGTCCACAGGGGCTGCGAGATCGTCGGGTACTTGGTGCCGAGACCGCCGCTGGTCCGGCCCCGCGCCGCCGCGACCGCCGCCACCCACGGCTTCAGCTCCGCGTTCTTCGCGACCTGTTGGGTCTGCACGGCGGAGGTCGGCGCCACGTACATGAGGGTGGTGTCGGTGGCCAGCAGGCTGGAGTCGCTGGTCAGGCAGTTGACGATCTTCTTGCTGACGCCGTAGCGCGAGGTGTCCTTCTGCACGGGCACGGTGACGAACTCGCCGCCCGTGGGCACCGGCGCCGCACCGCCGTTCTGCGCCGGGATGTTGATGACGCCGTATCCGAACCCGGCCTTGTCGGCGTTGCCGAGCTGCCAGGTGCCGTTCTCCCCGAACGCGTAGTCGCCGGTGGCGAACTCCTGCCAGCTGGTGGTCTGGGTGTTCTGCAGCACGTCCTTCGGCGCGTAGCCCGCGGCCATCCACTGCTTCCACAGCGACAGGGCGGCAACCCCCTTGGCGGAGTCCAGCTTCGTCAGGTCGCCGCCCGCGCCCCAGAACCACGGCAGGAACTGGAAGCTGCCCTCCTCGGTGTTGATCGCCGAGAAGGTGATGCCCTTCTTCCCGGCCGCCGCGACCTTCTTCAGCGCGGCCGTGAGCGACGCCCAGTCCCTGACGGAGGCCGGGTCGACACCGGCCGCGGCGAGGACCTTCTTGTTGTAGTAGAGCGCGAGGGTATTGGCGCCGATCGGGACGCCGTAGGAGGCGCCGTCGATCGTGCCGGCGCCGATGATGTTCTTCTGGATCGCGGAGGTGTCGAGCCCGAGGTCGCTGGTCCTGTTGAGGATGCCCGCCTCCACCAGCGTGGAGACCACCGGGTTGTCGACCAGCATCACGTCCGGCGCGTTGCCCTGCTGCGCGGCCAGCAGGGCCTTGTTGCCGAGGTCGGTGGTGTCGTACGCGGTCCGCTTGAGCTTCACCCCGGCCGCGGTGCCGCACGCGCTGACCCGCCGGCCCCAGTCCGAGGAGGCGTCGAACTGCGGGTACGGGTCCCAGAAGGTGTACGTCCCGCCGGCCGAGGACGACGATCCCGAGGAGCCGGAACCGCCACCGCAGGCGGTGAGGGGGAGCAGGGCGGCCGTGGTGAGGGCCAGGAGAGTACGGCGGGTGGGTATCACGGGGTGACCTCGTTGTCGTAGGACGGGGGTGTCTCAGGAGGTGGGGAGCCAGACGCGCATGCTGCCGTCCTCGCGGTTGGCCCAGACGTGGTACGGGATCGCGGTCAACTCGACCGGCTCGCCCCCGGGTTCCGCCGCCGGGCCGGACGCGGGGGCGTACGGCCACCAGCCCCGGTCCGGGATGCGCCGCCGCCGGCCCGCGGCCACCACGGTGGTGACACCGCCGAGCAGGTCCGGGCGGTGCTTCACGGCGAGCGGCCGGGAGGGGTCGAGGACGATGTCGTCGAGACCCCCGCCCGGATGGTCGACCTGCTCCAGGCAGTGCACGAGCGGCCCGCGCTCGATCGCCACACAGCCGCGTACGGCGTCCACGCGCGGGTCGGCGGCCGTGAGCCGCGGCTCCAGGGCGAGCTCCAGCACCACCAGATCGCCCGGCGTCCAGGTCCGCGACAGGCGCAGCCAGCCGTCGTCGGGCGGCGAGTCGTACGTCTCCTCGCCGCACCGGACCCGGAACTCCCGGCACCACGCGGGGATGCGCAGCGACAGCGTCCACGGTTCGTCGGAGGGTGTCTCCTCGACGGTGAACGCGATCGTGCCGTGCCAGGGATAGTCCGTCTCGGCGCGCACCCGGACCCGGTCGGTCGCGTACGTACCGGTGACGAACTGGTGGATCTGCAGGCCCTGTTCGTCGCCCGACGCCAGGTAGTGCGCCAGGCTCGCCAGCAACCGCATCACGTTGGGCGGGCAGCAGGCGCAGCGGAACCAGCGGGTGCGGCGGGCCGACTGGTCGCCGCCGGTGTCGGTGTGGCCGTCGCGGACCTGGAGGGGGTTGACGTACAGCCAGCGCTCGCCGTCCAGCGAGACCCCGGCCAGGAAGCCGTTGTAGAGGGTGCGCTCGATCAGGTCGGAGTAGCGGGCCTCGCCGGTGAGCAGGGCCATGCGCCAGCTCCACTGGACGGAGGCGATGGCGGCGCAGGTCTCGCAGTAGGCGCGTTCGTTGGGGAGTTCGTAGGGGTCGCCGAACTCCTCCTGGTCGTGGTGCGCGCCGAGCCCGCCGGTGAGGTGGGTCTTGGTGGTCGTCATGGTGTGCCACAACCGCTCCCCGACCGCCCGGAGTTCGGCGTCGCCGGTCTCCGCCGCCAGGTCCGCGGCCGCCGCCAGCAGGTACAACTGCCGTACGGCATGGCCCTCGACGTCCGTCGCGGCGCGCAGCGGGACCCGGTCCTGGCAGTAGGCGTCGCCGCCGAGCAGACCGTGGCCGTGCCGGTCGACGAAGTAACCCGCCAGGTCGAGGTAGCGGCGCTCGCCGGTCTCCCGGTACAGCTCCACCAGTGCCGTCTCGACCTCCGGGTGACCGTCGATGCCGTCGAGGGGCCTGCCGCTGCCGGGGAGGCCGAACACCGAGTCGATGTGGTCGGCGAACCTCCGGGCGACGTCGAGGAGTTCGGGACGGCCGGTGGAGCGGTGGTGGGCGACGGCGGCCTGGATCAGATGGCCGGCGCAGTACAACTCGTGTCCCCAGCGCAGGTCCTGGTACCGCTCACCACCCTTGACCAGCTGGAACCAGGTGTTGAGATAGCCGTCGGGCTGCTGGGCGCCGGCCACCAGGGCGACGATCCGCGCCACGTCGGCGGCGAGCGGCTCGTCGCCCTCGTCGGCGAGTTGCCAGGAAGCCGCCTCCAGCCACTTGTAGACGTCGGTGTCCACGAACGGGAACGCGCCCTGGAACACGCCCTTTGCGGTGCCCGCCGCCAGCCGCAGGTTCTGCAGGTTTCCGGCGGACTCCAGCAGGTCCGGTCCCTGCGGGAGGGAGACACGGGCGTTGGTCGCGCGGCGGTCGTGCCAGAAGCCGCCGTCGACGGTGACGGCCGCCGGGCGCAGCGCCGTGCGGGCACGGGGGGTGGGCCGGACCGGACCGGCGGGGGAGGGCAGGGCGGAGTGGGTGCGGGGCATGGCTCTCCGGGGTGGGGAGGGACGGGGGCCGGGGCACGCTTTTCGGGATATCGAACGACGTTTGGAAGGTCGAGCATGGGGCTGCGCGATACGGCGGTGCGGAACCGGCTTGCGCAACCGTTTTCCCGCCGAGAAGTACAGGGCAGCCCGAGGGGTGGGTCAAGACGCCCGGCGCAGATTTTTCAAGTTGCACGACAGGGCTGGAACTTCGGGTGAGCGACTGCGACGATGTGGGGCGGCTCTGCCGTCGGGAGGTCGGCGGCGCAGTCGAGGAACCGTCCAGGAAAAGGTTTGCCCGTGATCCCTGTTCCAGGCTCTCCGCCCGCCGGCCGGGCCAGGCTCGCCGATGTGGCCGCGCTCGCCGGTGTCAGCGTCGGTACGGCGTCCAAGGCGCTGAACGGCGCCGGCCGGATGCGCCCGGAGACCCGGCAACGGGTGCTGGACGCCGTGGCGGCGCTCGGGTTCCGGCCCAACCAGCACGCGCAGAGCCTGCACAGCGGCCGCAGCTGGACGGTCGGCCTGATGACGACGGACGGCATCGGCCGCTTCAGCACCCCGGTGCTGCTCGGCGCCGAGGACGCGCTGGGCGCCGGGAAGATCTCCGTCCTGCTCTGCGACACCCGCGGCGACGCCATCCGCGAGCAGCACCACCTGCGCACCCTCACCGACCGCCGGGTCGACGGCGTCATCGTCGCCGGCCGCCGCACCGACCCCCGTCCGCCGCTGGCCGGCATCGATCCGGCGATCCCGGTGGTCTACGCCCTCTCCCCGTCGACCGCCCCGGCCGACACCTCCGTGGTCACCGACGACCGCGGCGGCGCCCGGCTCGCCGTGGAGCACCTGCTCGCCACCGGCCGTACCCGCGTCGCCCACGTCACCGGGCCCGAGCACCACCAGGCCGCCCGTGACCGCGCCCGGCACGCCGTCGGGCACCTGGCCGAGGCGGGCCTCGAACTCGCTGCGGGACGTGTGCACTTCGGGGAGTGGAGCGAGGCCTGGGGGCGGCGCGCCGCCGACGCCGTGCTGCGGACGGCACCCGGCACGGACGCCGTCTTCTGCGGCAACGACCAGATCGCCCGGGGGGTCGCGGACGCCCTGCGCGAGCGGGGGAAGGACGTGCCGGGGGACATCGCCGTGGTCGGCTACGACAACTGGGACACCATGGCCCTCGCCTGCCGGCCGCCGCTCACCACCGTCGACATGAACCTGGCCGAGATCGGCCGCATCGCCGCCCTGCGGCTGCTCCGGGCCATCGACGCCGAGCCGGAGCCGGGGGTGCACACCGTGCCGTGCCGGCTGGTGGTGCGTGAGTCGAGCTGACGTGGCGCCGGGCGCGCGGCGAGTCCGCACCGGTCCGCACCGGAATCCTGGTTGCTTAAGTCAATCAATTGACTTACATTCGGGAGGGTCGTGCAGACCCCAGCGGCCCGACGGAGGCCCGACCATGTCCCATGCACAGCCCCGGCCGGTCGTCGCCGGGGACCGCGCCGTGCCGCGGACCAACGTAGTCGTCGCGGTGCTGGCCTTCGGCGGGATCGTGGTCTCGCTGATGCAGACGCTGGTGATCCCCATCGTGCCCGAACTGCCGAGGCTGCTCGACGCCTCGGCGTCCGACGCGGCCTGGGCCGTCACCGCAACGCTCCTCGCGGCCGCCGTCGCGACCCCCGTGACGGGGCGGCTCGGCGACATGTACGGCAAGCGGCTGATGCTGCTGACCAGCGTGGTCATGCTGGTCGCCGGTTCGGTCACCGCCGCACTGAGCGACACCCTGGTGCCGATGATCGTCGGGCGGGCCCTGCAGGGGCTGGCCTCCGGCGTGATCCCGCTCGGCATCAGCATCATGCGCGACGAACTCCCCGCCGAACGGCTCGGCTCCGCCACCGCGTTGATGAGCGCCTCCCTCGGCGTCGGCGGCGCCCTCGGCCTGCCCGCCGCCGCGCTGATCGCCGACCACTTCGACTGGCACGTTCTGTTCTGGACGTCGGCCGCGCTCGGCGTCGTCGCCGCCCTGCTCGTCCTCCTCCTCGTCCCGGAGTCGAAGGTGCGCACCGGCGGCCGTTTCGACCTGCCCGGCGCTCTCGGCATGGCGGCCGGTCTGGTCTGCCTGCTGCTCGGCATCTCCAAGGGAGCCGACTGGGGGTGGTCGAGCGCCACCACGCTCGGCCTGTTCGCAGCCGCCGTGGTCACCCTGGCGGCCTGGGGGTTCTACGAACTGCGCACCCGGGAGCCGCTGGTCGACCTGCGCACCACGGCCCGCCGCCAGGTCCTCGTCACCAACCTCGCGTCGATCGCCTTCGGGTTCTCGATGTTCGCGATGTCCCTGGTGCTTCCGCAGCTCCTGCAGTTGCCTCGGGCGACCGGCTACGGTCTGGGCAGGTCGCTCCTGGACGCCGGCCTGGTGATGGCCCCGACCGGCCTCGTCATGATGGCCATGGCGCCGCTGTCCGCCCTCATCTCGAAGAACTTCGGCCCGAAGGTCACCCTGATGTGCGGCGCGGTGATCGTGGCCGCCGGGTACGGGCTCAACATCGTGCTGATGGACGCCGTCTGGCAGCTCGTGCTGGCCTCCTGCGTCATCGGCGCCGGCATCGGCTTCGCCTACGGTGCGATGCCCGCGCTCATCATGGGCGCCGTCGACCCGCACGAGACCGCCGCCGCGAACAGCCTCAACACCCTGATGCGGTCGATCGGCACGTCGACCGCGAGCGCCGTCGCCGGGGTGATCCTGGCCCAGCTGACCACCGTCCTCGGGACGACGGCCGTGCCCTCCGAGAACGGCTTCAAGGTGGTCATGGCGGCGGGCTCGGGCGCGGCGGTCCTCGCACTGCTCGTGGCCGCGTTCATCCCGCGCCGCAAGCAGCCCGGCGCACGTGCCGAGGCAGTGCCGGTGGTCGAACCCGCGGTCGAGCGGCCGCCGGGCGCGGAGGTGGCACCGCCGAACCTCTCCGCCGTCGGCGACGGCATCCAGGTGCACGGCCGGGTACGCGGCGCCGACGGGACCGGCGTCGGCCGGGCCGCCGTCACCCTGATCTCCCCGGGCGGCCGCCAGCTGGGGCGCGCGGTCGCGGACGCCGACGGTGGCTACGCGGTGGCGGCACCCGGCGAGGGGACGTACGTCCTGATCGCCTCCGCCGACGGCTGCCGGCCGCAGGCCACCACCCTCGTCGTGGACTCCGAACCCGTCGCCCACGACCTGCTGCTCACCGGCAGCAGCGGTCTGGCCGGGCTGGTGCGGGCCGCGGACAGCGGGGCGCCGGTCGCCGGTGCCACGGTGGTCCTCACCGACGTGCGCGGGGACGTGCTCGCCACTCAGCAGACCGACGGACTCGGCGAGTTCACGGTCGGCGACCTGGTGCCGGGGACCGTGACCCTCGCGGTCGGCTCGCCCAAGCACCGGCCGCTCGCCCTGCCCGTCGAGATAGCCGGGACCGGGACCACCCGGGTCGACGTCGAACTGCGGCCCGGCGCCCATGTGCGCGGCACCGTCCGGGGAGCCGGGGGCCCGCTGGCCGACGCCCGGGTCACGCTGGTGGACGGCGCGGGCAACGTCGTCGGCACCACCACCACCGGCGACGACGGCGCGTACACCTTCTCCGACCTGGACAGCGGGCAGTACACGGTCGTTGCGACCGGCTACCCGCCGCACGCCGCGGGGGTGGCCGTCTCCGGCGCCGACGTCCACGGCCATGACATCGAACTCGCCCATCCGGGGGCGTAGTCCGCGGGCGGTCTCAGTGCCGGTCGGGCTGCCGGGCCGCCCACAGGCCGCGGACGTGGCCCAGATGCCGGGTCATGACCTCGTGCACGGCCTGCTCGTCACGGGCCAGCAGGGCGTCGAGGAGCTCCAGGTGCTCCTCGGCGGAGGCCTTCAGACGTCCCGCCGCCACCAGCGCCGTCAGTCCGTACAGCCGCGAACGGCGCCGCAGGTCCCGTACCACCGCCACGAGATGGTCGTTGCCCGCCAGCGCCAGCAGGCCCAGATGGAAGGCCAGGTCGGCCTCGACGTAGGCGATCAGGTCGCCCTTCACGGCCGAGGTGACGATCTCCAGGGCGACCGGCCGCAGCGCCGCGAGGTCGCCGGGGTCGGCGGTGGCCGCGAGGGCGACCGTCGTCGGGATCTCGATCAGGGACCGGACGTGCGTGTACTCGTCGAGCTGCCGTTCGGAGACGGCCGTGACCCGGAACCCCTTGTTCGGGACGATCTCGACCATGCCCTCCTTCACCAGCTCCAGCATGGCCTCGCGCACCGGGGTCACGGAGACGCCCAGGCGGGGAGCGAGCCCCGGCGCGGAGTACACCTCGCCGGGGCGCAGCTCACCGGCGATCAGCGCGGCCCGCAGGACGTCCACGACCCGCTCCCGGAAGTTCGGCTTCCGGCCGCCGAGCGACGGAATGGCGGGCTCGGCCGGCTCGGCGGCGGTGGGCGTGCTGCTGGGCCGGTCGGCCATGGTGGAACTCCTGGAGGGTCGTCGCCGGAGGGTCGTCGGAGCAATCAGAGTACGAAGCCCGCCGGGAACGGGTCGTCCGGGTCCAGCAGATACTGGGCGGTGCCGGTGATCCAGGCCCGCCCGGTGAAGCTGGGCAGGACCGCGGGGAGACCCGCGACCTCGGTGGTGCCGAGGAGCCGGCCGGTGAACCGGGTGCCGATGAACGACTCGTTCACGAACTCCGTGTCCAGCGGGAGTTCGCCACGGGCGTGCAACTGGGCCATCCGGGCGCTGGTGCCGGTGCCGCAGGGGGAGCGGTCGAACCAGCCGGGATGGATGGCCATCGCGTGCCGGGAGTGGCGGGCCGTGGCGCCCGGGGCGATCAGGTGGACGTGGTGGCAGCCGCGGATGGACGGGTCCTCGGGGTGGACGGGCTCCGCCTCGGCGTTGATCGCCGCCATGAGGGACAGGCCGGCCCGGAGGATGTCGTCCTTCCGGGTGCGGTCGAAGGGGAGGTCGAACTCGTCGAGAGGGAGGATGGCGTAGAAGTTGCCGCCGTACGCCAGGTCGTAGGTCACCGACCGGCCGTCGGCGAGCACGATCTTCCGGTCCAGCGCGACCGAGAACGACGGCACGTTGCGCAGCGTGACGTTGCGCGCCGCGCCGTCCTCCACCGCCACCTCGGCGACGACCAGCCCGGCCGGGGTGTCGAGCCGGATGGTGGTGACCGGCTCCACGACCTCCACCATCCCGGTCTCCACGAGCACCGTCGCCACGCCGATCGTGCCGTGCCCGCACATCGGCAGGTAGCCGGAGACCTCGATGTAGACCACGCCCCAGTCGCAGTCGGGCCGCGTCGGCGGCTGCAGGACCGCCCCGCTCATCGCGGCGTGCCCGCGCGGCTCGTTCATCAGCAACTGCTTGATGCCGTCACGGTGTTCACGGAAGTACAGCCGCCGCTCGTTCATGGTCGCGCCGGGGATGGTGCCGATCCCGCCGGTGATCACACGGGTGGGCATGCCCTCGGTGTGCGAGTCGACGGCGTGCAGGACGAGTTTGCTGCGCATGACGCTCCTGGAGGGTGGGCGGGTTCGGTCACGCCAGTCCGGCCGCGACGGCCTTCTCGGTGGCCGCGCGGACCACGGCCTCCTGCTCGGGCAGCAGCGGTACGCGCGGCGGGCGGCAGGGGCCGCCGGGCCGGCCGACGATGTCCATGGACAACTTGATGGCCTGCACGAACTCGACCCTGGAGTCCCAGCGCAGCAGCGGATGCAACTGCGCGTACAACCGCCCGGCGGTGTCCAGGTCGCCGCGCGCCGCCGCGCGGTACAGCTCGACCGTCGCGGCCGGCAACGCGTTGGGGTAGCCGGCCACCCAGCCCTTGGCCCCCGCGATCGCCAGCTCCAGCAGGACGTCGTCGGCCCCGATCAACAGGTCCAGGTCCGGGGCGAGTTCGGCGAGCTGGTAGGCGCGCCGGACGTCTCCCGAGAACTCCTTGACGGCGTGGACGTAGCCCTCGCCGTGCAGTGTGGCGAGGAGTTCCGGGACCAGGTCGACCTTGGTGTCGATGGGGTTGTTGTACGCCACCACCGGCACCCCGGCCTTCGCGACCTCCGCGTAGTGCGCCAGCACCGAGCGCTCGTCCGCGCGGTAGGCGTTGGGCGGCAGCAGCATCACCGCCGCGCACCCGGCGTCCCGGGCCTGCTCGGCCCACCGGCGGGCCTCGGCCGACCCGTAGGCGGCGACCCCGGGCATGACGCGCGCCCCGCCGACCGCGGCCACGGCGGTCTCGACGACCTTTGCGCGCTCCTCGGGGGTGAGCACCTGGTACTCGCCGAGAGAGCCGTTCGGTACGACCCCGTCACAGCCGTTCCCGACCAGCCAGGCGCAGTGCTCGGCGTACCTGTCGTAATCGACGGAGAGGTCGTCACGGAGGGGAAGGGCGGTGGCCACGAGCACGCCCCGCCAGGGGCGGGCGTGGGGGTGGGGGTGCGGGGTGGGCATCAGGGTTCCTCCGAGGGGGCCGGGTGGTCCGCGTCGTCCAGGTGGTGTGTGACATGGCACTGTTCGTCGTCGTCGCTGCCGGCCCGTGCCAGCACCCCGAGCGGCACCGGCCGCGCGAACGGCCTGCGTGCCGCCGTCTCCGGGCAGCCGGCGAGCCCGGCGACCGCGGGCCCGCACATCCGGCCCTGGCACCAGCCCATCCCGGCCCGCGTGAGCAGTTTGACGGTCCGTACGTCTTTGGCGCCCAGCTCGGTCACGGCCCGTCGGACCGCACCGCCGGTGACCTCCTCGCAGCGGCAGACGACCGTGTCGTCCGTGACCTGCTCGGCCCAGTGGGCGGGCGGCGTGTACGCCTCGTCCATCGCCGTGGCGAACCTGCGCAGTGCGGCGCGGGCCCGAGCGGCCCCCGCCCAGTCGCGTGGGCCCGGCTCCCGGCCCGCCAGCCGCGCGGCGGCCGAACTGCCCGCGACGTGTCCCTCGGCGAGGGCGAGGAGGGTCCCGCCGACGCCGGTGGTCTCGCCCGCCGCCCACACCCCGGGCACGTCGGTACGCTGCTCGTCGTCCACGTGCACCGCGACCTCGTCGATCCGGCAGCCCAGGCTCCCGGCGAGGTCGGTGTGCGGGAGGATGCCGTGCCCGACGGCCAGGGTGTCGCAGTCGATGCGCCGCCGGGTGCCCGGCCGTACCCGGCCCGCGGCGTCCAGCGCGGCGACCGTGACTGCTTCGAGCCGTCGGCCGAGCCGGTCGCCGTGGGCCTCCACGACGGTGTGGTGGACCAGGGTCCGGACCCCGTGCCGCAGCAACCGGGCGGCGTGGTGGGCGCCTTCGGCGAGCTTGCCCGGCTGGGCGACGAGTGCGCGGGAGTGCCGTACGAAGGCCCGCGGGTCGGCCGACTCCACCAGTGCCGCCACCCGGGCGCCCGCCGCCGCGAGCCCGGTCGCGACCGGCAGCAGCAGTGGTCCGGTGCCCGCGACGACCGCCGTACGGCCCGGAAGCACCAGTCCGCCCTTCAGCATGGCCTGCGCCCCGCCCGCCGTGACGACACCGGGGAGCGTCCAGCCGGGGAAGGGCAGCACCTTCTCGTAGCCGCCGGTGGCGAGCAGTACGGCGTCCGCGCGCACCTCGACGGGCCGTTCCTGTTCGGGGCCGAGCAGGGCGTGCACGGTGAAACCGGACCGCCGCCGCGTCACGCACCACACGTGATGGTCCCGCAGGTGCGTCACCAGCCCCGCCGCGACGAGTCCGTCCAGGCCGGCGCGCAGGCGCTCCCAGTCGCGCCACCGGTGGTGCAGCGCCTGCGGACGGCGGGCGCCGAGCCCGGTGGCGGGCTGCCGGTAGAACTGGCCGCCCGCCTCGGGCGCCGCGTCGACCAGGGTGACCCGCAGCCCACCGCGGGCCGCTGCCAGGGCGGCGGCGAGACCGGCCGGGCCCGCGCCGACCACGGCGAGCCGGGGCGCCGGCCCCCGTCGATGCGGGTCAGTCATCGTGCCCCGTCCCCCGCTGCGTACCGATCGCGTCGCCAGGGTGCAGGGGAATCACGCAAGCCCGTTGATTGGGGCGGCCGTTGACGGTCACCAGACAGTCGAAGCAGACACCGGTCCCGCAGAAGACCCCGCGTGGCAGAACCGCGCCGCGGGTGGAACGCCAGGACGTGACACCGGACGCCCAGAGCGCGGCCGCGACCGTCTGACCCGGCAGCGCCACGATCTCGCGCCCGTCGAAGGTGACGGTGAAGGCCGGGTCGGGGCGGGCCTGCACCAACTCCATGGGATTCACGGGCTCTCCTCGCCGAAGCGCTCGGGACGGAACGGGGTCAGGTCCAGCTCGGGTGCCTTGCCGCTCAGCACCTGGGCGATCAACTGCCCGGTGCCGGTGGCCAGTCCGATGCCCGCGCCCTCGTGCCCGCAGGCGTGGAGGAGACCGGGCACCCGGGGGTCCGGTCCGATCGCGGGGAGGTGGTCGGGCAGGTACGGGCGGAAACCCAGGTACGTGCGCATCGCCCGGATCCCGGACAGGAAGGGGAACAGCCGGACGGCACCGGCCGCCAGCGCCCGTACGGCCGGCAGCGAGAACGACCGGTCGAAGCCGACGCGTTCCCGGCTCGCGCCGATCAGGACCGGCCCGGCCGCCGTGCCCTCCACGACCGGTGAGGTCTGCAGGGCGGCCGAATCGCTGGCCACGTCGGCCACGTAGTCGGCGGCGTACACCTTGTGCCGTACCCGGCGCGGCAGCGGCTCGGTGACCAGCACGAAGCCGCGCCGGGGGAGGACGGGCAGGCGCGCACCGGCGAGCGCCGCCACCTCGCCGCCCCAGGTCCCGGCCGCGTTCACCACGGCCGGGGCGTGGATGTCGCCGCGGCCGGTACGGACCCCGCGTACGGCACCGTCGGCGCCGCGCAACACCTCCGTCACCGGATGGCCGGTCGACAGCCGGGCGCCCGAGGCCCGCAGGAGATGCGCAGCGGCCAGGGTCGGCATGACCTGGGCGTCCTGGGGGTAGCGCACCCCGCCCGCCAGACCGGGCGCCAAGTACGGTTCGAGGTCGTGGAGTTGATCCGCGCCGACGTTCTCCGCCGTCACCCCGGCTGCGCGTTGCCCGGCGGCGAACCTCTCCAGGGCGGCCAGCCCCTCCGGTTCGGCGGCGACGACCACCCCGCCCTTGGGCTCGTACTCGATCCGGTCGCCGAACTCCCCGGCCAGTCCGGTCCACAACCGGCCCGACAGCAGGGCGAGTTCGAGCTCGGGCCCCGGTTCCTTGTCGGAGACGAGCAGATTCCCCTCTCCCGCCCCGGTCGTACCGCCGGCCACCGGGCCACGGTCCACCACGATGACGTCCAGACCCGCCCGGGACGCGTACAGCGCACAGGCGGCGCCTGCCATGCCCGCCCCGATCACCACGACATCGCAGGTCAGTCGCATGCTCACGCCAGTAATATGTCACACAGCACAGACTCGCGGAAAGACCCCGGCACCCAATGGCGCTCCCGATTTGACAGGGAAGGGACTACGCGAAGGCCGAGGAGGGCTGAGAGCGGCCCACGGTGCCGTCACCCTGCGCGGGTGGCGGCACCCGGTGCGTCAAACCGGCAGCAGCCTGGCGATCAGGCCGCCGAGCTGGCGGGCGGTGCGGCACTCGTGCATCTCCACCAGCTCCGCGTAGTCGGGCGCGGCCGAGTCGCCGGTGCCCCACAGGGAGAGCGGTTCGGGGTTCAGCCAGTAGACGCGCCGCGCCTGTCCGGCGATCCGGCGGACGGCGGCGAGGTTCGGGTCGAGGTTGTTGGTGCGGGCGTCGCCGAGCACGAAGACCGTGGTGCGCGGGCCCACCGCGGCGCCGTACCGCTCCGCGAACTCGCCGAGCGCGACGCCGTAGTCGCTGCTGCCGTGCCAGCCGGTGAGGGTCGCCTCGGCGCGGATCCGGGCGCCCAGCCCCTCCGGATCGGCCCTGCCGTGCTCCAGCAGGCCGGTCACCTCGTCGATCCGGTTGACGAACGCGAACACCCGCACCTTGCTGAACTGGTCGTGCAGCGCCTGTACCAGCAGCATCGTGAAGTCGGAGAACCCGGACACCGAGCCCGACACGTCGCACAGCAGCACCAGCTCGGGGCGGACCGGCCGGCGCCGGCGCAGTACCGGACGCATCGGCACCCCGCCCGTCGACAGCGAGCCGCGCAGGGTGCGGCGCAGGTCGATGGTGCCGCGCGCGGCCCGGCGGCGGCGCGCGGCCAGCCGGGTGGCCAGCTTCCGCGCCAGCGGCTGCACGGTCCTGCGCAGTTCGGTGAGCTGTTCCCGGCCGGCGGACAGGAAGTCCACCCGGTCGGCGGACGGCGCCACCGCCCGCCGCGCGATCCGGTCCCGCCCGCGCCGCTCGGCCACCCGGCGCCGGGCCTCCGCCGCGACCATGCCCCGGAAGGCCTCGATCCGCCGCCGGATCTCGTCGTCGAGCAGCCGGTCCGCGAACCCGGAACCGCTCCCGCCCCGCGCGCGGACATCCGCCCGCACCCGCGCCAGCAGCGTCTGCGGCCGCAGCCGGTCCAGGGTCTGGTACGACGACCAGCCGTCCGAACCCGGCGAACTCCCGTACCCGCCCAGGCCGTCCACCGCCTCGGCCGCCAACTGCCGCATCAGCGCGGTGTCGTCGTCGGCAAGCGCGGCGGCGAGCCGGTCCCGAAGCTCCTCCCGGTCGCCGGACGGGTCGCCGGAGCCGCCGCCGGGCGCGCCCACCGCACGCGGGAAGTAGAGGTCGAAGACCTGGTCGAAGACGGCCCGTTGGCCGGTGCCGTGCAGCAGGGTCGCGGCCAGCCCCTCGCGCAGCAGCCCCCGGTCCGCGAGGCCCAGCGCCGCCATCGCCCGCCCCGCGTCCACGGTCTCCCCGGTGCCGATCCGCACCCCGTGCGCCCGTAGCGCGCCGACCAGGCCGGTCAGCCGCCCGGCGAGGTCGGCCGCGGCCCCGGTGGACGAGTCGGCCGGTGCGCCGGCCGGCGTGCTCACAGCGCGTCCAGGTCCAGCTTGGCGGCCGCCTTCTGGATGTCGTCCTGGTGCTTGAGGATCACGCCCAGGGAGTCCCGCACGACCTGCTCGTCCAGCGTGTCGGCGCCCAGGGCCAGCAGGGTGCGGGCCCAGTCGATCGTCTCCGCCACCGACGGGACCTTGCGCAGGTCCATCGCCCGCAGCGCCCCGACCACCCGGACCACGGACTCGGTCAGCGCCTCGGTGAGACCCGGCACCTTCAGCCGTACGATCCGGCGCTCCAGGTCCTCCTCCGGGAAGCCGATGTGCAGGAACAGGCAGCGGCGGCGCAGTGCCTCGGACAGCTCGCGGCTGGCGTTGGAGGTGAGGACGACGAAGGGGCGGCGGGTCGCGGTGACCGTGCCCAGCTCGGGGACGGTCACCTGGAAGTCGCTGAGCACCTCCAGGAGCAGCCCCTCCACCTCGACGTCGGCCTTGTCGGTCTCGTCGATCAGCAGCACCTTGGGGTCGTCGCCCCGGATCGCGGTGAGCAGCGGGCGGGGGAGCAGGAACTCCTCGCTGAAGATGTCGGTGCGGGCCTCGTCCCAGGTCTCGTCCCGGCCGGCGCTGATCCGCAGCAGCTGCTTGGCGTGGTTCCACTCGTACAGCGCCCGGGACTCGTCCACGCCCTCGTAGCACTGCAGCCGCACGAGACGGGCCCCGGCGACCTGGGCCACGGCCTTCGCCAGCTCGGTCTTGCCGACCCCGGCGGGGCCCTCGACGAGGAGCGGTTTGCCCAGCCGGTCGGCCAGGAAGACGGTGGTGGCGACGGCCGGGGAGGCGAGGTAGCCGGTCTCCGCGAGGCGCGCGGAGACGTCGTCGACGGAAGTGAACAACGGGGCCTCCGGCTGATCGGGGGTGGAACGCCCGCAGGTGGGACGTGCGCGGGGCAACAGGTTCGAGTTCCTATCTAAGCGCTTGTTCACCTCTCCTGCCACCCTGTATACCGATCAGTTTCCTCACGTCGCCCCACGCGGTAGTCTCGGCCGTATGGCCACCACAGAAAAGGCGTCCCCCCGCGACCGCCTCCTCGACGCCGCCGCCGAGCTCTTCTACCGCGACGGCGTCTCGATCGGCGTCGAGGCGCTGTGCAAGTCCGCCGGGGTCTCGAAGCGCTCGATGTACCAGCTCTTCGGCAGCAAGGACGAGGTGCTGGCCGCCAGCCTGGAGCGGCGCAGGCCCTGGTACGAGACCCAGCTCAGGTCTCCGGGCGTCGAGACGGCCACCCCTCGCGAACGGATCGGGTACGTGTTCCGCCGGGTGGAGGAGAACGCCGCGGCCCCCGGCTACTGCGGCTGCCCGTACCTCGCCGTCCTCGTCGAGCTGAAGGACGGCGAGCATCCCGCGAGCGTGGTGGCCCAGGCCGCCAAGGAATTGCTGCAGGGCTACTTCGAGGAGCAGGCCGAACAGGGCGGCGCGGCCGAACCGGCCCTGCTCGCCCGGCAGCTCATGCTCATCTTCGACGGGGCCAGCGCCCGGGCCGGCGCCCGCATCGAGCACCTCGACGACGGGCTGCTCACCCGGACGGTGACCACCCTCCTGGACGCGGCCGGGCTGAAGTAGCCGCCCGGACGGATCACCACAACGCGCCGGGCCGGTCGCCCGCCCGGTGCAATGGAGGCGTGACCGCGCCCCCGAACGACTGCCTCGCGCGCAACGAGTGGATCTGCGGCGCCTATCTGACCAGCCGCCGCCAGATCCTGCTCGACGCGGTCGGCCAGCATCTGCGGCTCACCGTGGTCTCGGTGCTCCTCGGACTCGTCATCGCCGTTCCCCTGGCCGTGCTGGCCCGCCGCTGGCACTGGTCGGCCGGACCCGTCCTCGGTATCACGACCATCCTCTACACCATCCCGTCCCTGGCGATGTTCTCCCTGCTCCTGCCCCTGTACGGGCTCTCGGCCACCCTCGTCGTCGCCGGGCTGGTGCTCTACTCACTCACCCTGCTCGTCCGCAACATCCTCGCGGGCCTGCGCGCCGTCCCCGAGGAGACCCGGCAGGCCGCCCGCGGCCTGGGCTACGGCCCGATCCGCCTCCTGCTCACCGTCGAACTGCCCCTCGCACTGCCCGCCGCGATGGCCGGCCTGCGCATCGCCACGGTCTCCGCGGTCTCCCTGGTCACCGTCGGCGCGATCGTCGGCTTCGGCGGGCTCGGCAACCTGATCTACGCCGGCATGAACACCTACTTCAAGGCCCAGGTCCTCACCGCCTCCGTGCTCTGCGTGCTGATCGCGGTCGTCGCCGACCTGCTGCTGCTCGGGGTGCAGCGACTGCTCACCCCGTGGACGCGGGCGGCCCGCACGTGAAGACGCTCGCCGACGCCTGGGCCTGGCTCACCGACCCCGCGCACTGGTCCGGTGACGACGGCATCGGGCACCGGCTGCTCCAGCACCTCGTCCTCACCGCGGTCTGCCTGGTCGTCAGCTGCCTGATCGCGCTCCCGGTCGCACTGGTCCTCGGCCACCTCGGCAAGGGCGGCGCGCTCGCCGTGAACATCTCCAACGTCGGCCGGGCCGTCCCCACCTTCGCCGTCCTGGTGCTGCTCCTGCTCACCCCGATCGGCGGCTGGGGCGAGGGCCCCACCGTGGTCGCCCTGGTGCTGTTCGCCGTGCCGCCCCTGCTCACCAACGCCTATGTCGGCATGCGCCAGGTCGACCGGAACATCGTGCAGGCCGCCCGGGGAATGGGGATGACCGGGCGGCAGATGCTGTGCCACGTGGAACTGCCCCTTTCGCTCCCCATGGTCCTCACCGGGGTGCGGATCGCTGCCGTCCAGCTCGTCGCCACGGCCACCATCGCCGCACTCGCCGGCGGCGGGGGACTCGGCCGGATCATCACCGCCGGATTCAACCTGGCCAGCACACCCATGGTGGTCGCGGGGGCGATCCTGGTCGCCGTCCTCGCCCTGTTCGTCGAGGGGATCTTCGAACTCGCCGAGCGCCTCGCCCCACTCTGGCTGCGGGGCTCGCGATGAGACTCCGTACGGCCGCCGCCGCCGTACTTCTCGCCCTCACCGCGTGCACCACCGGACCCTCCCTGGAGGACCGCGGCGAGGTCACCGCACCCCCGGGCGACAGCAGGCACCTGACCGTCGGCTCCGCCGGCTTCACGGAGAGCGACCTGCTCGCCCAGATGTACGCCCAGCTCCTGAACCAGGCCGGGTACCGGACCTCCCTCATCACCGTCGCCAACCGCGAGCTCTACGAACCCGCCCTGGAGTCCGGCCAGATCGACGTGGTCCCCGAATACGCGGCCACCTTCGCCGACTGGCTCGACGCCAGGACCAACGGCCCCGACGCGCCGCCCGTGGGCTCCCCGGACCTCACCACCACGATGCGGGCACTGCGCCGCCTCGCCACCCCCCGTGGCCTCACCGTCCTCGACCCCGGCAGGGCGGTGGACCAGAACGCCTTCGCGGTCACCGCCGCCTACGCCCGGCAGCACCACCTCAGGACGCTCAGCGACCTCGGCGCCTCGGGGCTGAAGGTGCGACTCGCGGCGGGCGACGAATGCGTGCAGCGGCCGTACTGCGAGCCGGGGCTGAAGAAGGTCTACGGCATCGACATCACCGGTGTCGACCCCAAGGGCGTCGGCACCACCCAGGCCAAGCGGGCCGTGCAGAGCGGACAGGACCAGATGGTGCTGACCACGACCACCGACGCCACGCTCGACCAGTTCGGCCTGGTCCTCCTCGCCGACGACAGACATCTGCAGAACGCCGACTACGTCGTCCCGGTCGTCAACCGCGCGCGGGCCGGCAGCGAGCGGGTCACCAAGGCGCTCGGCAGACTCAACGACGTCCTGACCACGGCCGACCTCGCCGCGATGAACCGGCAGGTCGACAGCTGGCGGCGGCTGGCCCAGGACGTGGCCCGGACCTATCTGCGGGACAAGGGCCTGCTGAAGTGACCGCGAGCGGCGGCCGGTGCCAGGACGGCCGGGGCCTTGTCAGTGGCGGGCGGTACGTTCGGGGGCATGGGGATCTATCTGGTGAGTGTCGGTGCTCAGGAGTGGCTCGCCGGCGACGAGGACGACGAGGACGAGGGCGGCAGGGGCGCCCTCGCCCCGGCACTCGACGACGAGCTGCGACGGCGCGGGCTGGCACCGTACGAATCGGTGCCCGAGACGGCCGCCTTCGTGCGCGGCTCGGGGCTGTCCTTCGAGGAGAAGCTGGTCCCGGCCATGGACGGGTTCGGCGCACTGTGCCGGGAGCACCTGTCGGCGCGGGAGGGCGAACTGCTGCTGGGCTGGTCGGTGCTGGTGCCCTTCTCGCTCGACGAGGAGATACGGCTGCCCGTCGAGTCCGCCTACACCGACGAGACGGTGGTCGCCGGCGCACCCGAGGTGCTCGCCCTCGCGCAGCGGCTGGCGGCGGTGATCGGACTTCCCGTCGAGGCGGTACCGGAGGCCTGCGACAACCTCGATCTGACCCTGTGGTTCCTGGAGGGGCAGGCGAAGGAGACGGCCGAGTCCCGCCCCGGCCCGTGGGGCGAGGACCTGGACACCGCGTTCTACGTGGCGCTGTACCTGCGGGCCGCCCAGCACTCGTTGCGCCGCGGCTGCCCGATGACGTACTGCTGACGGACACCGGACTCGCTCCGCCGGTCAGGCGTCGGAGACGGAGTCGAACGGCACCTGGCCGCGCGGCACGCCGCGCGCGTCCGCGTCCACCGAGCGGCGCAGCGCCTCGTGCAGCTTGGCCGGGGTGAGGACACCGAGGAAGCGCGAACCGTCCAGTACCGCGACCCATCCGGCGTCGTACTGGAGCATCACACCGAACGCCTGCTTCAGCGGGGCGCCCACCGGCACCCACGCGGTCATCCGGTGGGCGAGTCCGTCGACCGTGCCGCCCGTCGCCAACTCGTCCCGGCCGACCCAGCCGTGCAGGTCGCCGTGCGGGTCCAGGACCACCGCCCATCGGGCACCCTCGGACCGCAGCCGTGCCGCGGCGCGCTCGGCGGACTCGCCCAGGCGCACGACCGGCGGCTGCTCCAGGTCGTCCGGCTCGACGTCGGTCACCGAGAGCCGCTTCAGCCCGCGGTCCGCGCCCACGAACCCGGCCACGTACGGCGTCGCGGGCCTGCCCAGCACCGTACCGGGAGTGTCGAACTGCTCGATCCGTCCCTGCCCGTACACCGCGATCCGGTCGCCGAGCCGCACCGCCTCCTCGATGTCGTGCGTGACCAGCAGTACCGTCTTGCGCACGGCGGCCTGCATCCGGAGGAACTCGTCCTGCAACTGCTCCCGCACCACCGGGTCGACCGCGCCGAAGGGTTCGTCCATCAGCAGCACCGGGGGATCGGCGGCGAGCGCCCGGGCCACGCCGACCCGCTGCCGCTGGCCGCCGGAGAGCTGGTCCGGGTAGCGCGGCCCGTACGTCTTCGGATCCAGGCCGACGAGGTCGAGCAGTTCGGCGGCGCGGGCCCGGGCCCGGGCCCGTCGCCAGCCCAGCAGGGCCGGGACCGTCGCGGTGTTGTCGAGGATCGTGCGGTGCGGGAACAGGCCCACCTGCTGGATGACATAGCCGATCCGGCGCCGCAGCCGCACCGGGTCCACGCCCGCGACGTCCTCGCCGTCGACGAGGATCCGGCCCGACGTCGGTTCGATGAGCCGGTTGACCATCATCATCGTCGTGGTCTTGCCGCAGCCGGAGGGGCCGACGAGCGTGACGAGTTCGCCCGCGGCCACCTCGAAGGTGAGCCCGTCGACCGCGGTCGTCCCGTCCGCGTACCGTTTGGTGACCTGCTCGAACCGGATCATTCCCTCACGTTAACCGCGAGCGTCACGATCCGCCCGTACCGGACTTGGCGCCCCGCGGGCCGCCGCCGACGAGCACCACCTCCAGGGTCCGTGGGCCGTGCACCCCCTCGACCCGGTCCAGTTCGATGTCGCTGGTGGCGGAGGGTCCGGAGATCCAGGTCAACGGGCGTGTGGGGTCGAGTCGTTCGAGGGCCTGGGGCACGGACGACACGACCTGGTCCGGGATCCGGACGACGCAGATGTGGTGGTCGGGGACGAGGGTGATGCGGCGGCGGCCCTGGTCGGGGCCGCCGTCCAGGACGATCGTGCCGGTCTCGGCGATCGCCACCGCGCACCCGGTGACGACGCTGTCCACTGCATCCAGCTCGTGCGTCGTGTCCACCGCCCGGTCCGCGACCCGTTCCGCCTCGGTCGCGGTGAGCCACTCCGGGGGCAGTCCGGCCGGCACGATCACCGTCCCCGCACCACGTCGGGCGATCAACCGGCCGATCGTGGCGGCCAGTTCGTCCTCCGCGCACCGGTGCACGAGCGCCCGGTAGTCCGCCAGGTTCTCGGCGAGCAGGTCCACCGTCTCCGCGACGCTGCGGTGTCCGTGTTCGCGGAGATACGTCCGTTCGACCGGTGTGTCCTCCTCCCGTGCCTCGGCCAGTGCGCGTCGTACCCGGCCCAGGATCCGTTCTCTGCTGCTCACTTGGCGTGGTCCTTTCCGCCGTTGGTGCGCTGCCACCAGTCGCGGAACGGCTCGGCCGGGAGGGTCGGCAGGTCCCGGGTGCCGGTCCAGGCCCGGCCGGGGCCGGGCAGGGTGCGGGGATGCAGACGGCGGGTGCGGGAGGCCAGGCGCTGGCCGGCGCGCAGGGCGGCCGGGTGGGAGAAGGCCCAGCGGGCCGCCCGCATCGCGGCCCGTTCGGCCGCGTGCCCCCTGGCCGGCTTGAGCACCACCTTGTTACCGCCCCGGACTGCTTCGCCGCCTTCGACGATGCGTTCGCGCAGGTGGACGAGGACTTCGGGGATGTCGATGGCGACCGGGCACACCTCGTAGCAGGCCCCGCACAGCGACGACGCGTAGGGCAGGGAGGCGTCGATCGCGCTGGTGGTGCCCCGTAGCTGGGGGCTGAGGATCGCGCCGATCGGGCCCGGATAGACCGAGCCGTAGGCGTGGCCGCCGGCCCGTTCGTAGACGGGGCAGACGTTGAGGCAGGCCGAGCAGCGGATGCAGCGCAGGGCCTGGCGGCCCACCTCGTCGGCGAGGGTGTCGGTGCGGCCGTTGTCCAGGAGCACCAGATGGAAGGCACGGGGCCCGTCGCCGGCGGTGGTGCCGGTCCACATGCTGGTGTAGGGGTTCATGCGTTCGGCGGTCGAGGAACGGGGCAGGGTCTGCAGGAAGACCTCCAGGTCCCGCCAGGTCGGCACGATCTTCTCGATGCCGACGACCGAGATCAGCGTCTCGGGCAGGGTCAGGCACATCCGCCCGTTGCCCTCGGACTCCACGACGACCAGGGTGCCGGTCTCGGCGACCATGAAGTTGGCGCCGGAGACACCGACCTTCGCGCGCAGGAACTTCTCCCGCAGGTGCAGCCGGGCCGCCTCGGCGAGCTCGGCGGGTGTGTCGGTGAGGCCCTCGGGCGCGGGACGCCCCCACTCGCCCATCTCACGCCGGAAGATGTCCCGGATCTCGCCCCGGTTCCGGTGGATCGCCGGGACCAGGATGTGCGAGGGCCGGTCCTGGCCCAGCTGCACGATCAGCTCCGCCAGATCGGTCTCGTAGGCCCGGATGCCCTCGGCCTCCAGCGCCTCGTTCAGCCCGATCTCCTGCGTGGCCATCGACTTGACCTTCACGACCTCCGACTCACCGGTCTCCTTGACCAGATCGGTCACGATCCGGTTCGCCTCCTGGGCATCCGCCGCCCAGTGCACGACCCCACCGGCCCGGGTGACGGAGGCTTCGAGCTGTTCCAGATAGGTGTCCAGGTGCCGCAGTGTGTGGTCCTTGATCCGCTTGCCGGCCTCGCGCAGCGCAGCCCAGTCGGACACCTCGGCGACCGCCCTGGCCCGCTTGGCCCGGATGGTGTGCGTGGCATGACGCAGGTTCTGCCGCAGGACGGGATTGCTGACCGCCTCGTGCGCGGCCTGCGGGAAGGCCGGCATCCCCAGATAGGTTCCGCTCACAGCGCCGGCTCCTCCTCGGTGCTCGCCAGGATCTCCGCGATGTGCACCGGCCGCAGCCTGCTGCCCAGCCGGGCCATGGTGCCCCCGATGTGCATCAGGCACGAGTTGTCGGCCGCGCACAGCACCCCAGCCCCCGTCGACTCGGCATTGCGGACCTTGTCGGCCCCCATCGCCGCCGACACGTCGGGGTTCTTCACCGCGAACGTGCCACCGAACCCGCAGCACTCCTCCGCCCCCGGCAACTCCACCAGCTCCAGCCCCTTCACGGCCTGCAGCAGCCGCCGCGGCCGGTCCCCCAGCCCGAGACTCCGCAGCCCGTGGCAGGTCGGGTGGTATGTGACATAGTGCGGATAATATGCCCCGACGTCCGTCACCCCCAGGACGTCCACCAGGAACTCCGTCAGCTCGTACGTCTTCGGCACCACCGGCGCCAGCACGGTGGCGAGATCCCCGCCGCGCCCCTCCGCCCGCGCCCGTTCACCCAGCCGCGGATACAGCTCCCGCACCATCGCCCCGCACGAGCCGGACGGAGTCACGATCGCCTCGTACCCGCTGAAGACATCGGAGAAATGCCGAGCCAGCGGCTCCGCGTCGTGGCGGTACCCGGTGTTGTAGTGGGCCTGCCCGCAGCAGGTCTGACCCATCGGGAAATCGACCTCCACGCCCAGCCTGGTCAGGAGTTTCACCACCGCGCGACCGGTGTCCGGATACAGCGTGTCGTTGACGCAGGTCAGGAACAGGGCGACACGCATCGCGGCTCCTAGAGGTCGATCATCGGATGAGTGCAGCGTAATGGGCCGGTGCGAGGAGCGGGAGACCCGGTCACCGCCTGGCGAGTCGTGCCTCGGCCGCCTCCCAGCGGGCGGTGCCGCCCCGCGGCGCGTACCGGGTCAGCGGCTGGGTGCGGGTGAGCAGCCGCCGCATGTCGGCCAACTCGCCGACGACACCGTGCGCGCGGGCTTGGACCAGCACGTTCCCGAGTGCGGCCGCCTCCGCCGGCCCCGCCACCACCGGCAGTCCGCAGGCGTCCGCCGTGAGCTGGCAGAGCAGCGCGTTACGGGTGCCACCGCCCACCACGTACACCGTGTCCACCGGATGGGCGGCGAGCCGCTGCGCGTCCGCGACCGCCCGCCGGTGGGCCAGTGCCAGCGAGTCGAGAATGCACCGGGTGATCTCACCGGGCGTGAGGGGCACCGGCTGCCCGGAGACCCGGCACGCCTCGGCGATCCGCTCCGGCATCCGCCCGGGTGCCAGGAACCCGGCGTCCCCCGCGTCCACCACCGACCGCAGCGCCGGCACCGCGGCCGCCTCCCGCAGCAACCCGCTCAGTTCCGGGTCGCCCCAGGCCCGTACGCACTCCTGGAGCAGCCACAGCCCCATGATGTTGCGCAGGTAGCGGACCGTGCCGTCGAGCCCCAGTTCGTTGGTGAAGTTGGCGGCCCGGCTCTCCTCGGTCAGCACGGGCGCCGTCAGCTCCAGCCCGGCCAGCGACCAGGTGCCGGTGCAGATGTAGGCGAACCGCTCGCCGAGCGCCGGTACGGCGGCGACCGCCGACGCCGTGTCGTGCGAGCCGACCGCGGTCACCGGCACCGGCCCGGTCAGTCCCGTCTCCTCCAGCACCCCGGGCCGCAGCACCCCCGCGGGATCCCCGGGCCGCCGCAGCGGCGCGAACAGCCCGAGGTCGATCCCCAGTCGGTCCGCGACCTCGTACGACCACTCGCGTGTCCGGGGGTCGATCAGCTGGGTGGTGGAGGCGTTGGTCAGCTCGGTGCCCTGCTCGCCGGTGAGCCAGTACGACAGCAGGTCCGGGACGAGCAACAGCCGCTCGGCGTGGGCGAACTGGACGCTCGACCGCGCCGCCACCAGCTGGTAGAGGGTGTTGAAGGGGGCGTACTGCAGCCCGGTGCGGGCGTACAGCTCCGCCGCCGGCATCCTCGCCCACACCTGCTCGGCGACACCGTCGGTCCGCGCGTCCCGGTAGTGCACCGGGTTGCCGAGCAGGGTCCCGTCGGCGTCCAGCAGCCCGTAGTCCACGGCCCAGCTGTCGATGCCGACGGAAGCCACCTGCCCGGCGGCCCGCAGACCGTCCAACACCCCGGCGTACAGGCCGAGTACATCCCAGCGCAGCCCCTCCGGCACCCGCACCGGGCGGTTCGCGAACCGGTGCGCCTCGGCCAGTTCCAGCGAGTCCGGGCTCACCCGCCCGACCATGACACGCCCGCTGGACGCGCCCAGGTCGACCGCCGCGTACGACCTCGGCGAGCTCATCGCAGGAACGCGGCCGCCACACCCGCGTCGACGGGCACGTGCAGCCCGGTGGTGTGGGTGAGTTCGCCGCCCGTCAACGCGAACACCGCGTTCGCCACGTGCTCGGGCAGCACCTCACGCTTGAGGATGGTCCGCTGGGCGTAGAACTCGCCCAGCTTCGACTCCTCCACCCCGTACACGGCTGCCCGCTGGGCTCCCCACCCCCCGGCGAAGATCCCCGACCCGCGCACCACACCGTCCGGGTTGACGCCGTTGACGCGAATGCCGTGCTCGCCCAACTCGGCGGCCAGCAACCGCACCTGGTGCGCCTGGTCGGCCTTCGTCGCCGAGTAGGCGATGTTGTTCGGCCCGGCGAACACGGCGTTCTTCGACGCGATGTAGACGATGTCACCGCCGATGCCCTGCGCGATCATCACCCGGGCCGCCTCCCGCGACACCAGGAAGGAACCGCGGGCCATGATGTCGTGCTGGAGGTCCCAGTCCTTCGCCGAAGTCTCCAGCAGCGGCTTGGAGATGGAGATCCCGGCGTTGTTGACGACGAGGTCGACCCCGCCGAAGGCCAGGACGGCGGCCCGGAAGGCGGCGGTGATCTGCTCCTCCTCCGTCACGTCGACGGTGACCGCGACGGCCCTGTCGGCCCCGCCGAGCTCCTCCGCCACCGCGGCCGCGCCCTCGGCGTCGAGATCCGCGACGACGACACAGGCCCCCTCGGCCGCGAGCCGGTGCGCGATCGCCTTCCCGATCCCGCTCCCGGCCCCGGTCACCAGCGCCACCCGGGTCGCGAGCGCCTTCGGCCTCGGCATCCGCTGGAGTTTGGCCTCCTCCAGCGCCCAGTACTCGATCCGGAACTTCTCCGACTCCTCGATCGGCGCGTACGCCGACACGGCTTCGGCGCCGCGCATCACGTTGACGGCGTTGACGTAGAACTCACCGGCGACCCGGGCGGTCTGCTTGTCCTTGCCGAAGCTGAACATGCCGACGCCGGGCACGAGCACGATCGCGGGGTCTGCGCCGCGCATGGCGGGGGAGTCGGGCAGGGCGTGCCGCCGGTAGTAGGCGGCGTACTCCTCCCGGTACGCGGCGTGCAGCTCGCGGAGCCGGGCGACCGCCTCCGCCACCGGTACCGCCGGCGGCAGGTCGAGCACGAGCGGCCGTACCTTCGTGCGCAGGAAATGGTCCGGGCAGGAGGTGCCCAGCGCGGCGAGCCGCGGATGCTCGGCCCGCGCCAGGAAGTCGAGCACCACGTCGGAGTCGGTGAAGTGCCCGACCTGCGCCCGGTCCTGGGAGGCGAGGGCCCTGACGCACGGCGCGAGGGCCGCGGCCCGCTCTCGTCGCTCGGCCTCCGGCAGCGGGCCGTACCCCTCGACGAGGGGCCCGAAGGGTTCCGCCTTCCCGCGCTCCGCCAGGAACCGCTCGGCGGTACGGATGATGTGCAGCGAGTTGCGCTCGCACTCCTCGGAGCTGTCGCCCCAGGCGGTGATCCCGTGCCCGCCGAGGACGCACCCGATCGCCCGCGGGCTGGCGGCCTTGATCGCGGCGATGTCCAGCCCCAGCTGGAACCCCGGCCGCCGCCACGGCACCCACACCACGCTGTCCCCGAAGCATTCGGCGGTCAGCTTCTCCCCGTCCGCGGCACAGGCGAGCGCGATCCCGGAGTCCGGATGCAGATGATCCACGTGCGGGGCGTCGACGAGCCCGTGCATGGCGGTGTCGATGGAGGGAGCGGCCCCGCCCCTGCCGTGCAGGCAGTAGTCGAAGGCGGCGACCATCTCGTCCTCGCGGTCGACCCCCGGGTACACCCCGGCCAGCGCCCGCAGCCGGTCCAGCCGCAACACGGCGAGCCCGCCCTCGGTGAGCGTCCCGAGATCCCCGCCGGACCCCTTCACCCACATCAGCTCGACATCACCACCGGTGACGGGGTCGGCGGCGGTGCCCTTGGCGGACGTGTTGCCGCCGGCGTAGTTCGTGTTGCGGGGATCGGCACCGAGTCGATGGGACCGGGAGAGGAGAGCGTCGGCCTCGGGATGGGTGGACATGAGGTTCCTTACTTGTCGAAAGAGGGTCACTGCACTCCGCAGGGGTGCTGGGGGTAGCCCGGCCGAGGGCTGGGGGAGGAACTGCGCGACCAGCCACATCCGGTCCGCAGCCCGCGACGGGACAGCTCAGGGCGTACGCTTACGCCCCCCAACCCGCCTGTTCCCCTCCGACACGTTCGGCGACGATCTTCTCGGCCCACCCGGAACGGCGGTACGCCGCGATCGGGTCGGGGTCCAACCCCATCTCGTCCCGCACCTCCCGCAGCAACGGCCGTACATCCGTGTTGTAGGCATCCATGACCACGGCATTCGCGCCCAGCACGTCCCCGTCGGCCTGCGCCCGAGCCAACGCCCCCCGGTCCACCAGCAACGCCTTCGCCGTCGCCTCCTGCACGTTCATCACCGACCGGATGATCGCCGGGATCTTCGCCTCGATGTTGTGGCACTGGTCGAGCATGAAGGCGACCTCGGCGGTGAACCCACCGCCCCGCACCACCTCGTACATGATCCGGAACAGCTGGAACGGATCGGCGGCCCCCACCATGAGGTCGTCGTCCGCGTAGAACCGCGAGTTGAAGTCGAAGGCGCCGAGCTTCCCCTCCCGCAGCAGCGTGGCGACGATGAACTCGATGTTGGTGCCCGGCGCGTGGTGGCCGGTGTCGACCACGACCTGCGCCTTCGGTCCCAGCTTGAGGCAGTGCGCGTAGGCCGTCCCCCAGTCCGGCACGTCGGTCGTGTAGAAGGACGGCTCGAAGAGCTTGTACTCCAGCAGCATCCGCTGCCCCTCGCCCAGCCGCGCGTACACCTCGGCCAGCCCCTCGGCCAGCCGGTCCTGGCGCGCCCGGATGTCGTCCTGACCGGGGTAGTTCGTGCCGTCGGCGAACCACAGCTTGAGGTCCTTCGACCCCGTGGCGTCCATGATGTCGACGCACTCCAGCAGATGACCGACGGCCTTGCGGCGCACCGCCGCGTCCGGGTGGCAGATGCTGCCCAGCCGGTAGTCGTCGTCCTGGAAGGTGTTGGAGTTGATCGCGCCCAGCCGCAGGCCACGCTTCTCGGCGTGCTCGGCCAGGTCGGCGTACCCGTCGGAGCCGTCGACCTTGTCCCAGGGGATGTGCAGCGCGACCGTCGGCGCCACCCCGGTCACGGCGTGGACCTGCGCGGCGTCGTCCAGCTTCTCCTTCGGCGAGCGCGGTACACCCTGCTGGGCGAACACCTTGAAGCGGGTCCCGGAGTTTCCGTACGCCCACGACGGCGTTTCGACGGCCTGGGTCTTCAGCGCGGCCTTCACCGCGGCGAGGTCGGTCACTTCGGGGCTCCTGGAGGATCGGAACAACTGAGTGGTGAAACGATTCAGAACCGCAAAGTATGAGCCCCTCGCAGGGGTGTCAAGCGTTCCGACCAACCCCGTTCTTCGTGACCCGGCCGTGACCTTTGGCTATCGAAATTTTTTCGACACGGACCCATTGACGTGACATGCCCGTGGTGCCTACGGTCCCGGCAATCCAGTTGAAACCTTTCACGACGCCGTGAGGTCCGGTGCCCCACCGTCTCGCCGGTGTCGTCGAGGAGCCCCCATGACCCACCCGTCCGACACGGGACCGGCCCCGGTGCTGGCGCTGAAGGACGTCTCCAAGTCCTTCGGCGCCGTCCGCGCCCTGCGGGACGTCTCCCTGGAGCTGTTCCCCGGCGAGGTGCACGCCATCGCCGGGGAGAACGGCGCGGGCAAGTCGACGCTGATCAAGACGCTCGCCGGAGTGCACCGGCCGGACGCCGGGCAGGTGCTGCTCGACGGCGGGCCCGTCGTCTTCCACGGACCCGGCGACGCCCGCGACGCCGGCATCGCCGTGATCTACCAGGAGCCCACGCTCTTCCCCGACCTGTCGATCGCCGAGAACATCTTCATGGGCCGTCAGCCCCGGCGCGCCCTCGGCCGCATCGACCACAAGGCCACCCGCGCGGCCACCGCCGCCCTGATGAAGCGGCTCGGCGTCGCCCTCGACCCCGACCGCCCCGCCCGCGGCCTGTCCATCGCCGACCAGCAGATCGTCGAGATCGCCAAGGCGCTCTCCTTCGACGCCCGGGTCCTGATCATGGACGAGCCGACGGCGGCCCTCACCGGCAGCGAGGTCGCCCGCCTCTTCGGTGTCGTCCGCACCCTGCGCGACCAGGGCGCGGCGGTGCTCTTCATCTCGCACCGCCTGGAGGAGATCTTCCAGATCTGCCGGCGGGTCACCACCCTCCGGGACGGTGCCCGGATCGCCAGTGAGCTCGTCGCCGGCATGACCGAGGACGACCTGGTGCGCCGCATGGTGGGCCGGGACCTGGACGAGCTGTACCCGAAGCAGGACGTACCGGCCGGCGAAGTCGCCCTGAGCGTACGGCGTCTGACCCGCGAGGGGGTCTTCACCGACGTCTCCTTCGAGGTGCGGTCCGGTGAGATCGTCGGCCTGGCCGGACTGGTCGGCGCCGGCCGCACCGAGGTCGCCCGCGCCGTGTTCGGCGTCGACCGCTGGGACGCCGGCGAGGTCGAGGTCAGGGGGCGGAGGCTGACCAACGGCGCACCGTCCGTCGCGATGTCCGCCGGCCTCGCCCTCGTCCCCGAGGACCGCCGCGCCCAGGGCCTTGTGATGGACATGTCCATCGAGCGGAACATCGGCCTGACCGGACTGCGTACGACCGTGCGGGCGGGCCTCGTCGACCGGGGCGCCGAACGCAGCCGCTCCCTGGACTGGGCGGTCCGGCTCCAGGTGAAGTACGCCCGGATCGCCGACGCCGTCTCCACCCTCTCCGGCGGCAACCAGCAGAAGGTCGTCCTGGCCAAATGGCTCGCGACCGGGCCCAAGGTACTGATCGTCGACGAACCGACCCGTGGCATCGACGTCGGCACGAAAGCCGAAGTCCACCGGCTGCTCGGTGAGTTGGCCGCCGACGGGGTGGCAGTCCTGATGATCTCCTCCGACCTGCCCGAGATCCTCGGCATGGCCGACCGCGTGCTGGTGATGCACGAGGGCCGGATCACCGCCGAGATCCCCCGCTCCGAAGCCAGCGAGGAGACCGTGATGGCCGCAGCCACGGGGAGGGCCGCCGCATGACGGTGACCACCTCGGAGCAGACCCCCGTCGCGGAGACGCCCGAGTCCGCCGGGACCCGGCTCGTCGACCGCGTCTTCAAGATGCGCGAACTCGCCATCCTCGTCGTCTTCCTGGTGATGATCGCCGTCACCCAGGCCGGCAACAGCCAGTTCCTCTCCGCGCAGGGCATCAAGGACCTGCTGCTCAACGCCACCATCCTGGTGCTGGTCGCCACCGGCCAGTCCCTGGTGGTGATCACCAGGAACGTCGACCTGTCCGTCGGCTCCACCCTCGGCATCACCGCCTTCGCCGCCGGCGACTACCTGCACGGCGGCGGCAACCCGGTCGTCGCCATCCTGCTCGCCGTGCTCCTCGGCATCGGCTGCGGACTCCTCAACGGCCTGCTGGTGAGCCTCGGCCAGGTGCCCGCCCTCGTCGTCACCCTCGGCACCCTCTACGTCATCCGGGGCGTCGACTCCATCTGGGTCGGCTCCCGGCAGATCACGGCCGCCGACCTCCCCGGTTCCTTCGTCGACTTCGGTTCCCACGGCCTGTCGGCGATCCCCTGGCTGGCCCTCATCGCCCTCGCGGTCCTGGTCGCCACCGCCTACTACCTCAAACACTTCGGCAGCGGACGGGAGTTGTACGCCCTCGGCTCCAACCCCGAGGCCGCCCGGCTGGCCGGAATCCCGGTCCGCAAGCGGATCCTCACCGCGTACACGTTCTGCGGCGCCCTCGCCGGACTCGCGGGGGCGATGTACCTGGCCCGGTTCGGGAACGTCGACTCCGGCACCGGCAACGGCTACGAACTCACCGTCGTGAGCGCCGTGGTGGTCGGCGGCGTGGTCTTCACCGGCGGCTCGGGAAGCGTGTACGGCGCCGCGCTGGGCGCGCTGCTCCTCACCTCCGTCAACAGCGTGCTGCCGGCCCTCGGGGTCAGCTCGGTGTGGGTGCTCGCCATCAACGGCTTCCTGCTGCTGCTCGCCATCGCCGTCGACCGGATCGTCGCGGTGCGGGTCGCCTCCGCCCTGAAGAAGAGGAGCATCCGCCATGCCTGACTCCCTGACCCGCGCGGTCCGCTGGGACACGGTCGTCGGTGCCCTGCTGATCGTCCTCCTGCTGTCGTCGTTCGGCCTCGTCGACGGCTTCGGGAACTCGCTCAACCTGTCGTTCCTGATCGGCAACACCCTGCCGATCGCGCTGATCGCCCTGCCGATGACCCTGCTGGTCGTCGCCGGCGAGATCGACCTCTCGGTCGCGTCGACCGCCGGGCTCTCGGGCGCCGTCATGGGCCGGCTCTGGAACGAGGGGATGGCGATCGAGACGATCATCCCGCTGTGCCTGCTGCTGGGTGTGGTCTGCGGACTGGTCAACGGGCTGCTGGTGACCCGCCTCGGGCTGCCCTCCCTCGCCGTCACCATCGGCACGCTCGCGGCCTACCGGGGCATCGCGCAGATCGTGCTCGGCTCCGACGCGGTGACGGACTTTCCCACGCAGTACCTGGACTTCGCGGCGGGGCGGCTCGGCGACACGTTCCTGCCACGGGCCTTCCTGCCGTTCCTGGTACTGCTGGTCATCGCCGTGGTGGTACTGCACGCCACCCCGTTCGGACGGTCGCTGTTCGCCGTCGGGGCGAGCGAGGAGGCGGCGCGGTTCGCGGGGATCCGGGTGAAGCGCAACAAGCTGATCCTCTTCGTCGCCACCGGGTTCATGGCCTCGCTCACCGGGATCTTCTGGGCGCTGCACTACGCGAGTGCGCGGTACGACAACGCGACCGGGCTCGAACTGAGTGTGGTGGCTGCGGTGTTGCTCGGGGGCATCGACTTCGACGGGGGGCGGGGAACGCTGGGCGGTGCGATCGCCGGTGTGTTTCTCCTCGGGGCGTTGCAGAACGTGATGAGTCTGCTGAACGTGTCGGCGCAGTCCCAGATCGTCGTCACCGGTGTGTTGCTGGTCGTCTCGGTGCTCGGACCCCGGGTTGCCCGGCAGATCTCGTTGGCCCGGCACAGGGCGGCGAAGGCCGTCTGATCACTGCGGGCCGTGTGTGGCTGGTCGCGCAGTTCCTCCCCCGGCCTTCGGCCGGGGGTACCCACAGCGCCCCTGACGGGGCGCTCCCGTGAACCCTTCTTCCAAAGGAACCCGTCATGCGTAAGTCGTCCCTCCGGCGTGCCTGCGTGGCCCTCGCCGCCGTGTCCTCCCTCGCCCTCGCCGCCACCGCCTGTGGCGGCACCACCAAGAACAACTCCGGCAGCGACGAGTCGTCGGCCGCCACCTCGACCGCCAAGGCCGATCCGAACGCCGCGCTCAAGAAGGGCCTGACGGTCGGATTCCTGCCCAAGCAGGTCAACAACCCGTACTTCACCTCCGCCGACAAGGGCGGCGAGAAGGCGCTCACCGAACTGGGCAGCAAGTACAAGGAGGTCGGGCCGTCCAGCGCGACCGACACCTCCGGGCAGGTCTCGTACGTCAACACCCTGACCCAGCAGCAGGTGAACGCCATGGCCGTCTCCGCGCAGGACCCCGGCGCCCTGTGCACCGCGCTCAAGCAGGCCATGAGCAGCGGCATCAAGGTCGTCACCTACGACTCCGACACCAACGCCGGCTGCCGCAACGCCTTCGTCTCGCAGGCCAGCGCCGAGGACCTCGGCCGTACCGAGGTGCAACTGCTCGCCCAGCAGATCGGGTACAAGGGCGAGATCGCGATCCTGAGCGCCGCGCAGACCGCGACCAACCAGAACACCTGGATCGGGTTCATGAAGGAGGAGCTGAAGGACCCGAAGTACAAGAACGTCAAGCTGGTCAAGATCGCCTACGGCAACGACGACGCCCAGCAGTCCTTCCA
This sequence comes from Streptomyces sp. NPDC086777, assembly GCF_040702065.1. Lineage (NCBI taxonomy): Bacteria > Bacillati > Actinomycetota > Actinomycetes > Kitasatosporales > Streptomycetaceae > Streptomyces > Streptomyces sp. NPDC086777. The sequence continues at coordinate 228,701 of NZ_JBFBJI010000013.1, forward strand.
GCAGACCCAGGGCCTGCTCCAGCAGTACCCGGACCTGAAGGGGATCATCTCCCCGACCACGGTCGGCATCAAGGCGGCCGCCCAGTACCTGTCCGGCTCCAAGTACAAGGGCAAGGTCAAGCTGACCGGCCTCGGCACGCCCAACGACATGCGGCAGTACGTCAAGAACGGCACCGTCGAGGGCTTCGAGCTGTGGGACCCGGCCAAGCTCGGCGACCTCGCCGCCCGTACCGCCGTCGCGCTCGCCTCCGGGCAGATCACCGGCAAGGAGGGCGAGACCTTCAAGGCCGGTGACACCACCTACACCATCGGCAAGGACGGCGTGATCAACCTCGGCAAGCCGACCGTGTTCGACGCGAAGAACATCGACCAGTTCAACTTCTGAGCCTGCGGGGGGCGTTGATGCAGCGCGTCTGTTTCCTCCTCAAGGTCCGGCAGGACCGCCTCGCCGAGTACCGCGAACGGCACGCCGCCGTGTGGCCGGAGATGCGCGCGGCGCTCTCCGCCACCGGCTGGCACAACTACTCGCTCTTCCTGCGCGACGACGGCCTGCTGGTGGGCTATCTGGAGACCGAGGACTTCGAGGCGGCCCGCGCCGGCATGGAGGCCACCGAGGTCAACGCCCGCTGGCAGGCCGAGATGGGCCCCTTCTTCGAAGCCCTCGACGGCGCCCGCCCCGACGAGGCGATGAAACCGCTCACCGAAGTGTTCCACCTCGCCTGAACCACGACAGGAGCCGCTCGTGAAGAGACGAACCGTGCTCGGCGCCGCGTTCGCCGGTGCCGGGGCCACCCCCGCCGGCACCGCCCGTGCCGCCGGTCCCGGACCGTCGGTCACCTGGCGGCAGCACACCCGGCTCGACGCCCAGGCGATCTACTTCGTCTCCTACGACGGCCTGGTCAACAACAACTCCTTCCAGAAGAACGGCCTGTTCACCTACCAGGGCTACCAGTACGCCGGCTGGTACACCGCCACCGGCGCCGCGGTGATCGGGCGCCGGGTGCTCGGCGGCTCGTCCTGGTCGACCGTGACCCTCGCCCACCGGCTGAAGGCCGACGACTCCCACAACGTCATCTCCATGGGCGTGTCGAGAACCGACGGGCGGCTCCACATCAACATGGACTCGCACAGTGACGGCTTCTTCTACCTGAAGTCGCAGGCCGGACTGCTGGACAACCCCGGATCCACCCCCTGGACCGCCACCGTCCTCGGCGCCGTACAGACCTCGCTGGACGGCCTGTCGCCCACCTCGCAGTTCACGTATCCGCAGTTCGTCCAGACCCCCGAGGGCGGGCTCCAGCTCAGCTACCGGGTGGGGGTCTCCGGGAACGGCCGTAACGCGCTCGCGGAGTACGACGGTTCACGCTGGACCGCGCTGGGGGAGTGGAGCAGCTCCACCGGGACGTACACGAGCGCGCACGGTTCGTCGACCGCGCGCAACATGTACCTGCACGGCATCGACTACGACGTGAACGGACGGCTGCACGCCTTCTTCACCTGGCGGGAGCAGTCGGCGTCCGTCATGTGCGACAGCGGCGGCATCACCAACCACGACACCGGCTACGTCCACTCCGCCGACCGCGGCCGCACCTGGCGCAACGACGCCGGCACCCTGGTCGCCACCACCGGCACCTCGGACACCGTCGCCGTCACCGACTCCGGGCTGGTCGTCGACTCCCTCGGCCCGGACCACTCGCTGATGAACCAGGAGAGCCAGTGGACCGACTCCGCGGGCCTCCCGCACGCGATCATCAGCTACGTCCCCGGCCGCTTCGGCCGGTGCACCACGGACTACGTCGCCGACCGCACCGCGAACGGCCGCGCCTTCCACCTCCGCAAGAACCTGGCCGGCACCTGGCAGAAGACCGAGATCCCGGTCCCCCTGAACTCCAGCCAGCGCACCAAGCTGGTGCTGGACAGGTACGACAACGCCTACGCCGTCCTCCCCCACGGCCGGATCGCCGGAGCGTCCAGGGCCTCCGGCCACACCGACTGGGCGCTGCTCCACGACGGCGGCGGCCTGAACGCCTTCGGCGAGGTCGTCGTCGACGAGCTGCGGGTCGGGGCGGACGACGTGCTGTCGTTCATGTACCAGGAGACGTCGAGCGGGACGGCACCCTCCGCGCTCCATGTCGTCGACTTCGCCCTGCCCGTCTGACCCGGACCGGCGTGCGAGTCATGTCGTAATGTGAAGCCCTTCCCGATGTGCCCTTCGACGCTGTGAAGGCGCCGTCCATGTCTCCTGGAGGTCCCGACCGATGGCCCAGCCGGTGGGTATCAAGGACGTCGCCCGCGCCGCCGGAGTCTCGGTGGGCACCGTCTCGAACGTCATCAACCGCCCGGACACCGTCGCCGGCGAGACCAGGGCACGGGTGCAGTCGGCGATCGACCGGCTCGGCTACGTCCGCAGCGAGTCCGCACGCCAGCTGCGCGCGGGCCGCAGCCGGATCATGGGCCTGCTCGTCCTCGACATGGGCAACCCCTTCTTCGTGGACGTGGCCCGCGGCGCCGAGCGGGCGGCCCGGGACGCCGGACTCGGGGTGATGGTCTGCAACAGCGCGCAGAACGCCGGCGAGGAGGCCGAGTACCTCTCCCTCTTCGCCGAGCAGCGGGTGCGCGGCGTCCTGCTCACCCCGGCGGACGCGACCGGCCGCAACATCGAGACCTTCCGCCGGCACGGCATCCCCTTCGTGCTCGTCGACCGGGTCGCCGAGGGCACCACGGAGTGCTCGGTCAGCGTCGACGACGTGGCGGGCGGCGCGCTGGCCGTGCGCCACCTCGTGGACGCCGGGCACCGCTCGATCGCGTACGTCAGCGGGCCGCCCGGCTTCAACCAGGTCCGCGACCGGCGCACCGGCGCCCTGAACGCCCTCGCCGAGGCCGGGCTCGGCCCCGGCGCGCTGCGCGAGCTGCCGACCGAGCGGCTCGACGTGGCCGCCGGGCGGGACGCGGGCGCCCGCCTGCTCGGCCTCGCCGACCGGCCCACCGCCGTCTTCTGCGCCAACGACCTCCTCGCCCTCGGCGTCCTCCAGGCCATGTACGCGGCCGGGGTGGTCGTCCCGGACGACCTCGCGATCGTCGGCTACGACGACATCGAGTTCGCCGCCGCTGCCGCCGTACCGCTGACCTCCGTCCGCCAGCCCGCCGTCACCATGGGGGCGATGGCCGCGGACCTCCTGCTGGAGGAGACCGAGGAGCGCGCGGGACAGAAGGCGCACGAGCACCGCCGCGTGGTGCTCCAGCCGGAACTGGTGGTGCGGCGCTCAAGCCTCGCCGCCCGCTGATCGGTTGTTCAGTAACGATTTCATGATCCCGGGGGCGGACCCGCCGGGGACGTGTGCTGAACTGGGACGCGACCGTCCGTCCGTCCCGGGAGAAACGTTGAGCCTCAGCTACCGCCAGCCCGGCGTCGTCCTCACCGACCGACGCTTCACCGTCCCGCTCGACCACGCGGACCCGGACGGCGAGACCGTCGAGCTGTACGCCCGGGAAGTGGTCGCGAGTGACAAGGCGGACCAGGAACTGCCCTGGCTGCTGTACCTGCAGGGCGGCCCGGGCTTCGGAGCGAATCGTTTCGTCGGACGGCAGGCCTGGCTCGACCGGGCCCTGGCGGACTACCGCGTCCTGCTCCTCGACCAGCGCGGCACCGGCCGCTCCACCCCGCTCAACCGGCAGACCCTCCCGCTGCGTGGCGGCCCGGCCGCCCAGGCCGAGCACCTGACCCGCTTCCGCGCCGACTCGATCGTCCGGGACTGCGAGGCGATCCGCCCGCAGGTCACCGGCGGCGCGCCCTGGACGACCCTCGGCCAGAGCTTCGGCGGCTTCTGCACGGTCACGTACCTGTCGTTCTTCCCGGAGGGCCTCAAGACCTCCGTGATCACCGGCGGCCTGCCTTCCCTCGACGCGCACGCCGACGACGTCTACCGCGCCGCCTACCCGCGCATCGAGCGGAAGGTCACCGCGCACTACGACCGTTACCCGCAGGACGTCGAGCGGGCCCGCCGGATCGCCGAGCACCTCCTGGAGCACGAGACCCTGCTGCCGAACGGCTACCGGCTCACCGTCGAGGCCTTCCAGTCCCTCGGCCTGATGCTGGGCATGAGCGACGGCAGCCACCGCCTGCACTTCCTCCTCGAGGACGCCTTCGTCCGCACCTCCTCCGGCCTGGAGCTCTCCGACGCCTTCCAGGAACAGGTCCAGGGCCTGCTGTCGTACGCGAGCAACCCGCTGTACGCCCTGGTCCACGAGCCCGTCTACGGCCAGGACGCCCGCCCCACCGCCTGGGCGGCCGAGCGGGTCCGCGCCGAGTTCCCGCAGTTCGACGCGGCCAAGGCGCTCGCGGGCGGCGCCCCGGTGCTGTTCACCGGGGAGACCGTGCACCCCTGGATGTTCGAGACCGACCCGGCCCTGCGGCCCCTGAAGGCGGCGGCCGACCTGCTCGCCGCGCGCACCGACTGGCAGCCGCTCTACGACCCGGCCCGTCTGGCCGCCAACGAGGTCCCGGTCGCCGCCGCCGTCTACCACGACGACATGTACGTCGACGCCGGCCACTCACTGGCGACCGCCCGGGCCGTCCGGGGCCTGCGCACCTGGGTGACCGACGAGTTCGAGCACGACGGACTGCGCGTCGGCGCGCCCCGGGTCCTGGACCGGCTCCTCGCCCTCGTCCGCGACGAGGTGTGACGCCCGGCCGGTAAACCGGTTGCGGGCGGGGCGGGTCCGCATAGTCTGCGGCTGTGGCGGAACGGGGGGACACCAACGGCATGAACACGGACCCGGAACTGCTGGCCGACCGCTTCCAGGAGCACCGCGGCCGGCTGGGCGCGGTGGCGTACCGGATGCTCGGCTCGCTCGCCGAGGCCGAGGACGCCGTCCAGGAGGCCTGGCTCAGGCTCGGGCGCGTCGACGCGGACGGGATCAGGAACCTGGGCGGCTGGCTGACCACGGTGGTCGGCCGGGTCTGCCTCGACATGCTGCGCTCCCGTACCGCGCGCCGCGAGCAGCCCATCGACGAGACCTTCGTCCCCGACCCGGTGATCAGGCCGCTGCCGGGCACCGACCCCGAACAGCAGGCGCTCGAGGCGGACTCCGTCGGGCTCGCCCTCCTCGTCGTCCTGGAGACGCTGGAGCCGGCGGAGCGGCTGGCGTTCGTCCTGCACGACCTGTTCTCGGTGCCCTTCGACGACATCGCGCCCGTCGTGGAACGCAGTTCGGCCGCCACCCGCCAGCTGGCCAGCCGGGCCCGCCGCCGGGTCCAGGGGGCCGCCCCGTCGGCCGACCCGGACCTGGGCAGACAGCGCAGGGTCCTCGACGCCTTCCTGGCGGCCTCCCGGAACGGCGACTTCGAGGCGCTGGTCGCGCTGCTCCACCCGGACGTGGTGCTGCGTGTCGACTCGGGCGCGCTGGTGCGCGGCGCCGCCGCGTCCAAGGTGCTGCGCGGGGCGCGGACGGTGGCCGAACAGGCCCTCACCTTCCGGGAGTTCGCCGACGCGGCAGAACTCGCACTGGTCAACGGCACCGTCGGCATGGTCACCGCGCCCGGGGGCCGCCCGCTCTCCGTCATGGCGGTCACCGTCGCCGACGGCCGGATCACCGGGATGTACATCCTCGCCGACCCCGCGCGGCTGGACCGCCTCGACCTCACCACCGGGGACGGCTGACAGGCGTCCGGCCGGTGGCGGCCGGTGGCGGCCGGGGGCGGACGAGGGCGGACGAGGGCGCAGGCTCCGTCCGCCGGGCAGGAGCTCACCGGTCTCGTCGAAGACGACCGTGCTGCCGCACGGCAGGCGCCGGCCCTGTTCGGGACGGGCCGGTCCTCGCCTCCGGTCGGTCAGCCGTCATGCCGCGGCGTCCCGGACGACCGACCGGCAGGTGGCGGCGGGATGTCACATTCCCTGCCGCCGGACCCCTCCCATGAGGCAGGACCGGCTTGAGAGGGGAAACGCGTGAAACTCGTCGTATTTGGGGCGAACGGGCCGACCGGCCGACAGACCACCGCGCAGGCGATCGCCGAAGGGCACACGGTCACCGCCGTCACCCGCCGCCCCGCGGAGTTCCCGCTGAGCGGCCCACGACTGCGGGTGGCCGGAGCTGACGTGCGCGACCCGGGCGCCGTGGCACGCGCCGTGGCCGGGCACGAGGCGGTGATCTCGACGCTCGGAGTGCCGTACAGCCGGCATCCCGTCACCGTGTACTCCGAGGGCATCACCCACATAGCCCAGGCCATGACGAAGCACGGCGTACGGCGCCTGGTCTGCGTGTCCTCCACCGTGCTCTTCGGGGTGCCGGCCCCCGGCGAGACCTACTTCTTCCGCAAGGTGCTCGAACCTCTCATCGCGCGCACCATGGGGCGCACCGTGTACGAGGACATGCGGCGCATGGAGGAGATCGTGCGCGAAGGCGATCACCGGTGGACCGTCGTCCGCCCCGCCGGTCTCTTCGACGCGGACACCGTCAGCGACTACCAGGTCGCCACCTCGCGCCTGCCCGGCCGCTTCACCTCGCGCGCGGATCTGGGGAACGCGCTGCTGACGGAGGCGGTCGGCGACCTGCACGTGGGAGCCTTCGTCGATGTCCGCACCACGGAAGGCGTCCCGGGCATCCTCGACGTCATCCGGAACGAGGCCTTCGGAGGCAGCAAGTGAGTCCGGAACCGACCGGCGGCCTGGAGATCGGGTACGACGACTGCGAGCCACTGCCCCGACCGGACGCCGGCCGCCCGCAGGACGGACCGGCGCACGGGCCGACACGCGTCTTCGTCGACCACCGCGAACTGCTGTTCTCCGTCGTCTACAACATGCTCGGCAGTGTCGCCGACACCGAGGACGTGCTCCAGGAGACCTGGCTGTCCTGGTCCGGCAGGACCCGCCGGGCGCCGCTGGCGGAGATCGGCAACCCGCGCGCCTATCTCGTCCGCGTCGCCGTGAACCACGCCCTGGCCCGGCAGACCGCCATCGCCGCGCGCCGAGAGAGGTACGTCGGTCCCTGGCTGCCCGAACCACTGGTGACCGAGGCCACCACCGGCCTCGCCCCGGACACCGCCGACCACACGGTCCGCGGCGACTCGGTCTCCCTGGCGATGCTGGTGGTCCTGGAGACCCTCACCCCGCTGGAACGCGCCGTGTTCGTCCTCCACGAGGTGTTCGGCTACGCGCACACCGAGATCGCCGGCATGCTCGACCGCAGCCCCGCCGCCGTCCGTCAGGTCGCCCACCGGGCCCGCGCCCACGTGCAGGCCCGTCGCCCCCGCTACCGCGCCCGCCCCCGGGTGCGGCGGGAGGCCACCGAGCGGTTCGTCGCGGCCGCCCTCGGCGGCGACCTCCAGGCACTCCTGGAGATCCTCGCCCCTGACGTGACGGTGTGGATCGACGGCGGGGGCGCCCGGCAGCCGGCAGGGCTGCGCCCCGTCCAGGGCCGGGAGAAGGCGGCCCGGATGCTGGCCGGCTACGCCTCACGGCGCGCCGGGGACCTGGACGTCCACTACCGCAGCGTCAACGGCGACGACGCGGCGGTGCTGTTCTCGGACGACTCCCCGTACGCCGTGATGGTCATGGACCTCACCCCGGACGGCGACCAGGTCTGCGGCGTCTACGTCGTCACCAACCCGGCCAAGCTCACCCGTGTACGACCGGACGAGGACCCCGGCCGGGCCCCTGGTCAGTAGCGGGCGGTGCTCGCCAGCAGGGGCGGGTACACCGCGCTCGGCACCCCGTCGACCGTGGCGCCCGCGTACTTGAGCATGGTGCCGACGCGGTGGTTCAGGTCGTGCGGGAAGCCGAGGACCGGGGCGGACACCTCGTCGAGCCGGGCCGTCTGCTCCGGCGTCAGGCGGACGCCGAGGGCCGCGACATCGGCCTCCAGGTGGGCGAGGGTGCGCGGGCCGATCAGGGTCGAGGTGACGCCGGGGCGGTTCTGCACCCAGGAGAGCGCGACGGCGGCCGGGCTCGCGCCGGTCTCCTCGGCGACCGCGGCCACCGCCTCGATCACGGTGAACTGCTCCTCGGAAGGCCGCCCGAGGAGGGCCGCCCGCTTGGCGTCGGCGGGTGCGGACCGGTCCCTGCGGTACGTCCCGGAGAGGTAGCCGCTCTTGAGCGGCGACCAGGGCAACAGCCCCATCCCGGCGTCCTGCGCGAGCGGGATCAGCTCGCCCTCGATGGTGCGCTCCAGCAGGGAGTACTCCATCTGCAGCGCCGTCACCGGCGTCCAGCCGCGCAGCAGGGCCGTGGTGTGGGCCTTGGCGGTGAACCAGGCCGGGGTGTCGGAGAAGCCGACGTACCGGATCTTGCCGGCGGTCACCAGGTCGTCCAGGGTGCGCAGGGTCTCCTCGACCGGGGTGGACCGGTCGTGGTTGTGCAGCCAGTACAGGTCGACGTAGTCGGTGCGCAGCCGGCGCAGCGACTCCTCCAGCTGGCCGACGATCGCCTTGCGGCCGGCGCCGCCGCCGTTGGGGTCGCCGAGGTGCAGGTTGCCGAAGAACTTGGTGGCCAGCACCAGACGGTCGCGGCGGCCGGGGCGGGCGGCGAGGAAGTCGCCGAGGATCGCCTCGGAGTGGCCGTTGGTGTAGAAGTTCGCGGTGTCGACGAAGTTGCCGCCGAGGTCGAGATAGGTCTGGAGGATCTTCTCCGACTCCTCGACCGAGCAGCCGAAGCCGCCGTCCTCGCCGAAGTTCATCGCGCCGAGGCAGAAGGGGCTCACCTTGAGTCCGGACCGGCCGAGACCGACGTACGAGTCGAGTGCCATGAAATGCTCCGTGGAAGCTGTGTGGGGAATGCGACTCGTCGAGCAAACCAGGCTGAGCTGCGGGAACGTTAGGGCGATCGCACCGGCGGCTTGCACGATCCTGTCGCCTTTCCGGGGAGGGCGTTGCGGTCGTCTCCCGGCCGGCGTTTGAATCGGGAGCGTGTCCCTCGACGAACTGCGCTCGCTGATCGACCGGCACGCCCCGCGCGACGCCGACGCCGTCCCCGCGATCGACGGCCTCATGCTGACCCGCGCCGAACGGCCGACGGGGCCGCGCTCGGGCATCGCGGATCCCGTTCTCGCCGTGGTCGCCCAGGGCGCCAAACGGCTGACGCTGGGCGGCCGGATCTACGACTACGAGGAGGGCCAGTACCTGGTCGTCTCGGTCGACATGCCGGTCAGCGGGCAGTGCACCCGGGCCGGTCGCGAGACGCCGTTCCTGGGTTTCGGCCTCCGGCTGCGGCCCGCGCGCATCGCCGCGCTGCTCCTGGAGACCGGCCCCGGCCGGCACGCGGGCGGGGCACGCCGCCGCACCGATCTGCCCGCGCTGGCGGTCGGCGAGGCGCCGGCCGACCTGGTCGACGCCGCCGTCCGGATGGTCAGGCTGCTCGACCGGCCGGCCGACATCCCGGTGCTCGCCCCGATGATCGAGCGGGAGATCCTGTGGCGGCTGATCACCGGCGAGCGGGGCGCACTGGTCCGGCAGATCGGGCTCGCCGACAGCAGGCTCACCCAGATCGGCCGGGCCGTCCGCCACATCCGCGAGCACTACACCGACGCCCTGCGCGTCGAGGACCTGGCCCGGCTCTGCGGGATGAGCGCCTCCCCGTTCCACCGGTACTTCCGCGCGGTCACCGCGATGACCCCGATCCAGTACCAGAAGCACATCCGGCTTCAGGAGGCCCGGCTGCGCCTGATGAGCAGCACCGACGACGTGTCCGACGTGGGGTACGCGGTCGGGTACGACAGCGCCTCCCAGTTCAGCCGCGAGTACCGGCGGCAGTTCGGCCTGCCGCCGGGGGCGGACGCGGTCCGGCTGAGAAACGCGGAGGACGAGGTCCGCACCGGTCAGTAGGCTGACCGGGTGACAGAACACATATCCGAACGGGACCGGCTGCGCGGGGACTGCGGCCGCTGCTTCGGCCTGTGCTGTGTCGCCCTGCCGTTCGCCGCGTCGGCGGACTTCGCGGTCGGCAAGCCCGCCGGCAAGCCCTGCGCGAACCTCGGCGGCGACCACCGCTGCGGCATCCACGCCGAGCTGCGGCAGAAGGGCTTCAACGGCTGCACGGTCTACGACTGCCTCGGCGCTGGGCAGAAGGTCTCGCAGGTCACCTTCGGCGGCCGGGACTGGCGGCGCGGATCCGCGGCGGACGCCCGCCGGATGTTCGACGCGTTTCCGGTCGTACGCCAACTGCACGAGCTGCTGTGGTACCTGACGGAGGCCCTGGGGCTGGCCGCGGCGCGACCCGTCCACGCCGAGCTGCGTGCCGCGCTGCGGAGGACCGAGGAACTGAGCCTCGGTACGCCCGACGAGCTGGCCGTGCTTGACGTGGCGGCGCACCGGCAGGAGGTCAACGTGCTGCTGCTGCGGACCAGCGAGCTGGCCCGGGCGGGGGTGCCCGGCAAGAAGAAGGACCGGCGGGGCGCCGACCTGATGGGCGCCCGGCTCAGGGGCGCACGCCTGCGCGGGGCGAGCCTGCGCGGTGCCTGTCTCATCGCCGCCGACCTCACCGGGGCCGACCTGCGGGAGGCGGACCTGATCGGCGCCGACCTGCGGGACGCCGAGCTCGGCGACGCGGACCTCACGGGCGCCTTCTTCCTGACGCGGCCCCAGCTCGACGCGGCCCGGGGCAACGCACGGACGCGCCTGCCGGCCTCAGTCGCCCGCCCGGTGCACTGGACAGCCGTCGCCGTTCTCTGACGCGGGTGCGTCCGGCACGGTCACCGGGGCCGGGGCGGCGGTGCGCCGCTCCAGCCGCAGCCGCAGCCCCTCCGGCATCAGCGTCAGCCGCTCGGTCACCCGCAGCCGGTAGTCCGGGTCTGCCCCGAGGCCGTAGCGGCGCAGCAGCAGGCCGAGGACCAGGGTGGCCTCGTGCAGGGCGAACTGCCGGCCGATGCAGGCGCGCGCGCCGGTGCCGAAGGGCTTGAAGGTGTGCGGGGCCCGGCCCCGTGCCGCCTTCGCCTCGAACCGGTCCGGGTCGAAGCTCCCGGCGTCCGGACCCCACACCTCGGGGTCCCGGTGCAGCATCGGCGTCAGCACCAGCGCCCAGGCCCCCCGGCGCATCGGGTGCCGGCCGGCCAGCACGGTGTCTTCGCGGGCCTCGCGGGCGAACGCGGGAGCCGTCGGCCACAGCCGGAGCGACTCGTCGAGGACCCGGCGCACGTAACGGAGTCTGGCGACCTGGTCGTAGCCCGGTGCGGGCGTGTCGCCCCAGACGCGGTCCACCTCGGCGGCCGCCCTGGCGGCGATCTCCGGGTGCAGGGCGAGGTAGTGCAGGGCGAAGGAGAGCGCGCCCGAGGTGGTCTCGTGGCCGGCCACCAGGAAGGTGATCACCTGCCGCCGTACGTTCTCGGCGGACAGCCGCTCCCCGGTCCGCGGGTGGACCGTCTCCAGCATCCGGTCGAGCAGGTCGCCCTCCCCGCGTCCGGTGCGGCGCCGCTCGGCGACGAGGTCGTCCACCGTGCGGTTGAGGTGGGCGATGTCGGCCGCGTTGCGCCGGGCGGCCTGGCGGAGCATCAGCGGGGCCAGCGGTCCGGGCACGCTGTTCAGGCGCTGCGCGTAGGTGAGCGTGCCGATCATCGCGGTCACGAAGGGGTGCGGCCGGTCGCGCTCGAACGAGCCGAAGTCGTGCCCGAACCCGGTGCGGGCGATCGTCTCCAGGGTCAGCTTGGTCATGTCACCGGGCACGTCCACCCACCGGCCGGCCGCCAGCTCCCGGTCCCAGTGGTCGGTCAGCCGCCCGGCCACCGCCACCATCATCGCGTGGTAGCCCTCCATGGCCTCCCGGCTGAATCCAGGGGCCAGGACGTCGTGCGCCAGCTGCCAGTTCGGCTCGTGGTTGTACGCCGTGAACAGGCCGTCCCCGGCGACCGGACGGAGATTGGCCACCCCGAGCCCCACGTGCTTGGCGAACCGCGATTCGTCGGCCATGTCGGCGGCCAGTTCGGCACCCCACACGAACACGAACTCGTTGCCGAACGCCCTGCGCCGGAAGATCGGGCCCAGCTGCCCGCCGATCCGCATCGAGTCCTGGAGCGGGGTGCGCCGGTCGACGCCCAGGACGTCGCCGAGGAGCGGCAGCCGGCGTGGCGGGTGCGGGATGCGGTGGAGTTCGGGCCAGCCCTGCTCGGCGCCCCGGAACCCCTTCGGCAGCGGGCCGTCGGTCCCGGTCCCCGGTTGTGCGGCCGTCTCCGCCATGACGCGATCTCCCTCGATGCTGCGGCAGGTTGCGCTAGTTGTACGTGGGTTCAATAAGCGGTTTCAGTCTCGTCCCGTTGTTGAACCCACGTCAAGTAAAGTGCGGACATGGTCCCGAACCAGGGCGAGCGCAGCCGCCGCAGACTCAGCACCGCGGCCCGTCGTGAGCAGCTCCTCTCGGTCGGGGCCAGGCTTTTCTCGGAGAGCCCGTACGACGACGTGTGGATCGAGCAGGTCGCCGAGATCGCGGGCGTCTCCCGGGGGCTGCTGTATCACTATTTTCCGACGAAACGTGATTTCTTCGCGGCGGTCGTGGAGCGGGAGAGCGAGCGGATGCTGCGGATGACCGCCGCCGAACCCGGCGTGCCCGCCCGCGAGCAGCTCACCGCGGCCCTCGACGTCTACCTCGACTACGTCCACACCCACGCGCACGGGTTCCGCGCCTTCCACCGTGCGGAGGCGTCCGGCGACCAGGCCGTGCGCCGCGTCTACCGGCAGGCCCAGTCCGCCCAGGAGCGGCAGATCCTCGCCGCCCTCGCCGCCGACCCCGAGTTCGGCCCCGCCCTGGAGCGGCGCCCCGACGCCCGCCTGGCGGTGCGCGGCTGGCTCGCCTTCACCACGCACGTCTGCCTGGAGTGGCTGCGCACCGAGGAGCTGACGCGGGAACAGGTGCGGGACCTGTGTGCGCGGGCCCTGCTGGGCGTCATCTCCTGACCGTCGCGGTTCCTCCCGGTGCCGGGTTCCTCGCGCGGGTTTCGCCCTCCGTGCTTGGCGCACTCCCCGATCTTCGCTAAGTTAGGTGAGGCTTACCTAAGGAGGTTCGGGATGGGTGACGAACAGGCGGCCTGGGCGGCCGGACCCGGCGCGGCGGAGCAGGCCCGGTCCCTGCTGGCCGTCGCGTGGTCGTGCATGGTGACCGCGGACGGCGGCCGCGAGGAGTACGTCGGCGCGCACGCCGTCGCCGACGACGGCCGGATCCTGCTGCACGTGCCCGAGGACAGTGCCCTGCTCACGGCCGCGATCTGCGCCCCGCGCGGGGAGCCGTCCGCCGTGCTGGAGTTCGCCGACGTGGCGCCCGTCCCGGTGCGCAGCCGCATCCGGGCCCGGCTCTGGATGGCCGGCTGGTTCACCCCCGGTGACGGCCACCTCGTCTTCCGGCCCACCCGCGTGGTGCTGCGCCGGCCCTCCGGCGCGATGGTCGTCGGCCTCGACGAGTTCGCCGCCGCCCGGCCGGACCCGCTGGCCGGCGCCGAGGCCGGACTCCTCACCCATCTCGCCGACTCCCACCCGGACGCCGTCGAACGGCTCACCCGGCTCGTCGAGTCCGAGAGCCTGCACGCCGCGATCCGCGTCCAGCCCCTCGCCGTGGACCGGCACGGACTGACCCTGCGCATCGAGCGCACCCGGACCCACGGCGACGTGCGGCTCACCTTCCACGCGCCCGCCGACGACGTCTCCCGGCTCACGGAGCGCATGCACGTCCTGCTGGCGCAGGCCGGCGCGGCCGCGTCCTGCCCGCGGACGCTACAGCGGCAGCGCGCAGACGGCGACCGGTGACGCGAACGGCTCGCCCGCGAGCCGCAGTGCACCGCTGTCCTGGTCGACGGTGAAGACGGACACGGTCCCGGACCGCTGGTTGGCGGCGAACAGCAGCCGGCCGTCGGGGGAGAAGGCGATCTGGCGCGGGAAGTCGCCGTGCACCGGCACCGTGTCCAGCAGGCGCAGCCGGGCCCCGTCGGCCTCGACCGCGTACCTCGCGACCGTGTTGTCGCCCCGGTTGGCGAGATAGGCGTAGGCGCCGTCCGGGGTGACCAGGAACTCGGCCGGGTAGTTGGTGGTGCCGGCGGCGCTGCCGGTGGACTGCGGCGCGCCGACCGTCACCCGGCCGGTCGCCGGGTCGTAGCCGCAGACCGCGACCGTGTTGCCCACCTCGTCGGCCAGGTACGCGTACCGGCCGCCCGGATGGAAGGTCAGGTGGCGCGGACCCGCACCCGGCACGGTGTGCGCCTGGGCGGCCTCGGTGAGCGTGCCGCGCGCCGGGTCGAGGCGGTAGCTGTAGACCGTGTCGGTGCCGAGGTCCACGGCGAGGACGTGACCGCCGTCCGGACTGGTGATGAACTGGTGGGCGTGCGGCCCCTGTTGACCGGGGCCGGGGGCCGGGCTCGAGTGCGTGACCAGAGCCGTGCGCTCCCCGAGGGCGCCCGTGTCGTCGATCAGGTGCACGGCCACGCTGCCCGAGGTGTAGTTGGCGCTCAGCAGCCAGCGGCCGGTCGGGTGCACCGAGACGTGACACGGGCCCGCCCCGCCCGTGCTCCGGCTGCCCAGGATCCTCCGGTCCGACAGGCGCACGGCGGTCACGCTCCCGGCCGCGCGCTCGTTCACCGCGTACAGCGTCCGGCCGTCCGGGTGGACCGCCAGGTACGACGGGTCGGCGACCCCCGTGAGCGTGCCGGTGCCCGTGATCGCGCCGGTCGCCGGGTCGTAGGTGGCCAGGCCGATGCCGGTGCCGCCGCCGTCCACGGAGGTGTACGTGCCGAGGTAGAGCGGGCGGGGCGCCGAGGACGTCGTCACCGGGGCGTCGGCCGCCGGGTGCGTGGCCCGGCGGGACCGCTCGGCCGGCGGTGCGGCCGGCGCCGGGACCGCGACCACCGCGGCCGCGCCCGCCAGCGCGCCGACGAACCGGCGCCTGCTCCAGCCGCCGCGCGTCCCTTCCGTACCACTGCCCATGCCACGCACCTCAGGTCGTCAGTCACCCCGGACCCGACACACCTTGGCGCGGAGCACGGGGGCGGCGCAAGAAAAGCAACACCCGTTGCATCCGGCGCAACGACGTCACCAGTCGCCGTCCTCCACCGGCTCGCCCTGCGCGTCCTTCAGCGGGACCACCTGCCCCGGGGCCGGCTGCTGCCACGCCTCCAGGTCGTCGCCGAGCCAGTCGCCGACCGGCTTGACCGCCTCCAGGGTGTCCGGGGCGGCGAGATCGCGGGCGTCCTGGTCGTAGTAGTCGTACCAGGGCAGCCCCGCGCGGGTGTACGCCGCCCGGTCCACCGGCGACGGCGGGGGCGCCTCGCCGGTGATGCGGTGCCACTGCGGGGGCGTGACCAGGTGCACGAAGACGCGCCCGGCCGGGGTCTCGGCCCAGTCCCGCAACGGACGCTCGTCCAGGTACACCTCCTGGCGCATCGAGCCGCCGACACCCAGCCCCATCGCCGCCGGGGCGGACCTCGGTGCCCCCGGCGCCGGGGGCACCGCCCGCGCGGCCCCCCCCCTCGGCACCGCCGCGCCCAAGCCCCCCGCCGACCGGCTGCTGCGCCGCCGCG